>NZ_JAVIIW010000015.1:0-137262 GCF_033977205.1 Mesorhizobium album
CAGCTTGCGGTGGTTTGAAGCCTGCCCCTGACGGCCGGCTTCGAGGGACCTGCCCTCATCTCTTGTGCAGTTCCGCACCTCCATCGCTGTCAGCGCGTTCGTGGCACACAGTCATCGGCGTAGCGCACGAAGCGGTGGTTGCGTCGCTCCAGTTCCTTGTCGAGTTCGTCCAGCATCAGATTTGACAGCAGCGGCGAGAGCGGGCCGCCCTGCGGTGTTCCCTCGTCGATTGGGCCGACCAGCCCGCCTTCGAGCACACCCGCGGTCAGGAAACCTCGGATGAGACGAAGAATGCGCGGATCGGACACCCGTTTGGCCACCAGCCCCATCAGGATGTCATGGTTGACCCGGTCGAAGAACTTCTCCAGGTCGATGTCCACCACAATGCGATGGCCCGACGCGATGAACGCTTGCGCCGCCGCAACCGCCTGATGTGCCGAGCGGGCGGGCCTGAACCCGTAGCTCGATGCGCTGAACCCCTTGTCCCATGCCTCCTGCAGCACCTGCATTGCCGCCTGCTGGATGAAGCGGTCGAGCACCGTCGGGATGCCGAGCGGACGGGTGCCGCCGGTCGCCTTCGGGATTTCGACACGCCGCACCGGTTGCGGCTTGTAGGAGCCTTCGAGCAGTTGGGCACGAAGTTCGGGCCAGTGGTCCTTCAGGTGCAGCGCCAAAGCGTCGACACTCATGCCGTCGGCCCCCGGCGCTCCCTTGTTGCGCCGGACCTGCGCCAGCGCCTTCCTCAGATTGTCGCGCTCGACAATCGCTTCCATGCACGGTCCGGCCATGGCCGCCGGGCTTTCGGCAACAGCGTTCGCCGCACTAGCTTCGGTCCCTATCCCAGAGCGGTTGCGGGCTTCACCCGCTCCCGTCTCGGGAAAGGCCAGCTCAAGCTGGATTTTCCGCCGCATAGTCAATGCGAGAGCTCCGTCCTACTCGTCCTTCCAACCGTTCGGGCCTTCATCTCCCAGTAGATTCTGGAGACTATTATGCCCTCTGCTGACTTCTGCGCCGCGATCAGCGCGCCTCACGGCGGGCCCAGTCCGGAATGCCGGACACGACACAGATCTCCCGAGGTAAGAGCGACCGCCTTCCCCGCACACCCGCCGGATTTACCACCCCGGCCTTTGATGACCATGGACTTCGCAGTCACTTGCCTGCTCGTCCGGCCGGGTAGGCCTCATATCCGGTTCTTGTCCATCGGGTCGCGGCTTTGCTCCACGCTTCCTTCAGACCTCACCTCGCGGCGACGCCCTTGCGCTTTGCTAACCCTTCGCCGTCATCAGGCTGGGTAGAGGACTTACACCTCCGAGCTGTCACTCATGCTCGGCACACAAGAAAAAGGCCGGGCGCTAAAAGCGGCCCGGCCAAAAAATGAAGGTCATAACCTTCAGAGGGGAACATCGCCCGGCGCAATGGGAGGAAAACACCGGACGACAGCGGTTATTTGGGCTTTGTCCGGTCGGTTTGCGACGAACTGAATTCCAAAAACGGGCCGAAACGCGAAAAAATATCGCGCAAGGCAGCGGCAAAGCTCAGCCAACCGCCGCCGCCTTTTCCAAAAGGTCGGCATAGTGCTGCCGCGCCACGTCAGGATGGGATCTCAGCCGGCTCTTCAGCACATTGGTGCCGACATTGCGAAAGAGCGGATTGTCGGGATCGCTGGCGGGGCCGCGCGCTTCGGCCGCCAGCTCCTCCGGCAGGTCGAGCAGCGGGATCGTTGCATCGAGCCGGGCGCTGAAGAAGAACGGGACCGAGATCCGCTCGACGCCGGCCGGCGGTGTGACGACACGGTGCACGGTTGCTCTCAGATATCCGTTCGAAGCCAGTTCGAGCAGCTCGCCGATATTGACCACCAGCGTCCGCGGGATCGGGTCCACATCGACCCAGCTGCCGTCATATTCGACCTGCAGCCCCTTGTTCTCGTCCTGCAGCAGAAGGGTGAGAAAACCGCCATCCTTGTGCGCGCCGACGCCCTGGTCGTCGCCGGTGGCGTCGCGCCCGGGATAGCGCACGATCTTCATGCGATGATTGGGCTCGCCGCGATAGATCGGATCGAAAGCATCCTCCGGCTGGTCGAGCGACAGCGCGAAGGCCTTGAGCAGCCGGATCGCGACCTCCGTGGCCTTAGCCTGCCAGGCAAGCAGCGCCGGCTTCAGCTCGGGCAGTGTCGCCGGCCACTGGTTGGGTCCCTGCAGTCGGGTCCAGGCCGGCACGCCTTGTCCCTGTCGAATAGTCGCGCGCTCGACGCCGATGTCGAGCTGCTCGCGCCAGTCCGCCTTGCCTCTGGTCAGCTCGCCCCCGGCGCGCGTGTAGCCGCGGAACTGCGGTGACTTCACCATCTCGATGGCGAGCTTGTCGGCTTCCGGCAAGGCAAAGAAGCTCCGCGCGACATTGAGCACCGCATCGATCTCCGGCTGCGTTATGCCGTGGCCGCTGAGGTAGAAGAAGCCGACGTCGCGAGCGGCGGTGCGCAGATCAAAGAGAAAGGTACGCAGTTCCGACTCGCCCTGTTCGAGGCGATCGAGATCAAGCACCGGGATTATTCTGGCCATGGACAGGCTCCTCGTGCGGCAACATGCGACCCCACCGCACGATGACATGCGCGTCATTGCAGGTGAAGAAACGCGCCGACCAATCTCATTGCAAAGGGAGCAAGCCGGCGCTCAATTCCCCCCTTTTGCGGCAAATTGCGTTCGATGCGACCATCGCTTGCCGCGCGTCGCTTATCCGCGATGGTCCAGTCGCGCGACCAGCCGGTCACCGATCCATTGGATGCCGCAGACCAGGACGATCAGCACGATGACGACCGCAATCATGACGCTGGTCTCGAAGCGCTGGTAACCATAACGAATGGCGAGATCGCCCAACCCGCCGGCGCCGATGGCGCCCGCCATGGCCGAGGCCCCGACCAAGGTCACCAGCGTCACCGTGAAGCCGGCGACGATGCCCGGCAGCGCTTCGGGCACCAGCACCTCGCGGATGATCGTCCAGCGGTTGCCGCCCATGGCGCGCGCCGCCTCGATCAGGCCCGTGTCCACCTCGCGCAGCGACACTTCGGCGATGCGGGCGTAGTAAGGCGTTGCCGCGATCGACAGCGGAACGATCGCCGCCCAGGTGCCGATCGAGGTGCCGACGATCAGCCGCGTCACCGGGATCAATGCCACCAGCAGGATGATGAAGGGAACCGAGCGGAAGCCGTTGATGATAGCTCCCACGATACGATTGACCCAGAGGTTCTCGGCGATGCCGCCGCGATCGGTGGCGACCAGCGCGAGACCCAGCGGCAGGCCGAAAACCAGCGAGATGAGACCGGAAGCGCCGGTCATCAGGATCGTCTCCCAGATCGATCGGATCAAGAGTTCAAACAGCACCGGCGACATGGCCAAGCACCTCCACCCGCGCGCCGCGGTCTTTCAGGAATGCGGTTACCCGCGCAAGATGCGCGGAGTTGGCTCCGGGCACAGCCACGAACAGCGTGCCGACGGGCTGCTGCTGAACATGGTCGACGCCGCCATGCACGAGGCGGAACCGACCAGGCACTGCGGCGACGAGATCGGAAAGCAATGCGCCACGCGCCGCCTCGCCGGCTACATCGATCCTGAGGATTGTTTCAGCGCCTTCGCCCGGGACCAGCCGGCTGGCGATCTCGGGCGGCAGTTGCGCCCGGATGGCGCCGAGGAGGCTGCGCGTGATGTCGGATTTCGGATTGGCGAAGACCTGCCAGACGGCGCCCTCCTCGACGATTCGGCCGGCATCGATCACCGCGACACGGTCGGCGATCGAGCGGATCACCTCCATCTCATGGGTGATGAGCAGAATGGTGAGGCCGAGCCTGGAATTGATGTCTTTCAGCAGGGCGAGGATCGAGCGCGTCGTCTCCGGATCGAGCGCCGAGGTCGCCTCGTCGGACAAGAGGAGAGCCGGTCGCGCGGCTAGCGCCCTGGCAATGCCGACGCGCTGCTTCTGTCCGCCTGAGAGAGAGGCTGGATAGGCTTTCGCCTTCTCCGACAACCCAACCAGCTGCAGCAATTCGGCCGCACGTGCGAGACGCTCGGCGCGCGGTCGCCCTTCGATCTTGAGCGGCAACGCGACGTTCTCCTCGACGGTCTTTGCCGACAGAAGGTTGAAGTGCTGGAAGACCATGCCGATGCGGCGGCGCAGCGGCTGCAATTCGCGCTCGCCGAGCCGGCTGATCTCGCGACCCTCGATGAAGACCTCGCCAGAATCCGGCCGCTCCAGGCCGTTCAGGCAGCGGATAAGCGTCGACTTGCCGGCGCCGCTGCGGCCGATGAGGCCGAGGATCTCGCCCTTCTGCACGGTCAGCGAAATGCCGTCGAGTGCCGCCGTCGCGGCGAAGCTGCGCTTGAGGTCTATAAGGCGGACGACATCTTCCGGTGCCGCGGGGCGGATGTGGAGCGGATCGGCGACTTTCGCCGCTACGTGCTGGTTCATCTCTGTGTCCGTTTCAGCGCTGCGCAAACGCGACGGCGGCCCGCTCGACAGCGGACCGCCCGTTCCTGTCAGCTAGACCCCGATCAATAGGCGCTGATCCCGGTGCCCTTGTAGACCTTGTCGAACTCGGCCTTGACCGTCTCGTTCTGGTAGGAGGCGACCAGGGTCTTCACCCAAGGTTCGTTCTCGCTGCCGGCCTTCACCGCGATGAAGTTGCGGTAGGGATTGTCGGCCACCGGCTCCTGCGCGATGCGGTTGTCCGGACCGAGGCCGCTCTTCAGCGCCCAGTCGGTGTTGACCACGGCGGCGTCGAGATCGTCGACCGAACGGCCGACAATGCCGGCGTCGAGCTCCTTGATCTCGAGCTTCTTCGGATTCGCGGCGATGTCGGCGGTCGTGGCCAGAATGCCGGTGCCGTCCTTCAGCTTGATCAGGCCCTCATGCTCCAGGACATGCAGCGCGCGGCCCTCATTGGAGGGATCGTTCGGCAGGCCGATGACAGCGCCCTCCGGCAGGTCGGCGACCTTGGCGTGCTTCTTCGAATAGAGGCCGATCGGCCAGACGCCGGTATAGCCGACCGGCACGATGTGATAGCCTTGCGTCTTGATCTGGTTGTCGAGATAGGGTTTGTGCTGGAAGGCGTTGGCGTCGATCTCGCCGCGCTCCAGCGCTTCGTTGGGCTGCGTGTAGTCGTTGAAGACGACAGTCTCGATCGTCAGCCCCTTCTTGGCCGCCTCGGCGGTGACGACGCGCCAGACATCCTCGTCCTCGCCGCTGATGATGCCGACCTTGACCGCCTTCTTGTCCTCGGCGAAGGAAGGCGACGGTGCGGTGAGCCCGACGACGGTGAATGTCGCGGCGAGAAGCACGCCAAGTCCGGCGCGCCTGGTGAATGACGTTGCGAGAGGATTTGAAGCGTTGCCGCGTTCGGACATGATGCGTTCCTTGCGATCCTGAAATCATTTCGGGCCTAGCGAAATGCGAAGCCTTGATATCAGCATCACCAATGCTGCCCAGCCGGACAACGAAGCGCTTTTCCTCTCAGGCGGAATGCGGAAAATATTCTCTCAAAGTTTTAATGACTTGGAGAATGCCGGCCACCGGCGAGCAAATTCCCGACCTGGCGAAAGATCGAAGTGCTACGAAGCCCGCTGCCAGGGCAACCGATCCTGTCCCGGCAGACGCGACACGGCCGGCAGGCCTCGCGCTTCCTGAATACCATAGCCCAGTCGTGTCAGGCAGGCTCGCGCCAGGGCCGCATTGCTGTCGATGACGATCAATCCATTCGTGTCGTTGAGGCTGGCCGCCACCACCGACAGTTCGGTGCAGCCGAGCAGTGCGGCATCGGCGCCGGCCAATTGCGCGAGGTGAAGCGCGCGCTCGGTTTCGGTCGCCGCTTCGGCGATCGAACCTGCCTTTACGAGGGCGATCGCGTTATCGACCCGCTCCTGGAACTCGGTGTTTTCGGGAATGCAGTGCTCGAATCCGGCCGCCGATATCCTCTCCTGGTAGAAGCCGGAGACGAGCGTGCCGCGGGTTGCGAGGTTCGCGACCCGGCCCCGGTTCAGGCTGCGACGGATCTCCGCCACCACCGCGTCGCCAATGTGGATGATCTCCGCGCGCGAGTTCGCCGCCAGTTGGTCGTACCAATGATGGGCGGTGTTGCACGGCATCGCAATGCAGGCGACGCCGAGTGCATTGAGCGTCGAGACCGCGGCTTGCAGGGGCGCCAGCGGCCCGTCATGGCCGGCGAGGATCGCTTCCGTCCTGTCGGGCAGTTGCGGCACGCTGAGGATGACGGCCGGCACATGTTCGTTGTCGCGAAGTGCCTCGGTCATCCGGGTCAGCTTGACGTAGAAGTCGGCCGACGCAAGCGGCCCGAGACCGCCGATGATGCCGAGCTCAGGACGGATGCTGTCGTCGATCATCGGGCGGGCTCGGCTTCGGGCACTCCCGCGACGGTTTCGACTGGCTGCGCCGCCTCCCTGTGGCTCGGCGCGATCATTGCCGTGCTCGCCGCGACGGTGCTGACGCTGGACAGCGTCATGAACGTGTCCACGGCCGCATCGACCGCAACGAACAGCGCGAAGGCCGCCTCGAAGGGAAGCTTCAGGTAGCCGCACACGATGGACATTTGCGACAGGATCAGCAGGCTGCCCATGCCGCCGGTGGTGAGCGCGAGAAGCGCCGAGACGATGCCGACGAGCAGCAGATCCGGGACTTCAAGCGGGTGGCCGTAGAGCTGAGCGATGAACAGGGCGCCCGAGGTGTAGACCAGCGCCGGGCCGGTGCGCAGCAATGCGGCCTGCAGCGGCACGAGCAGCTCGACCACCACCAGATTGAATCTGAGCCGCTCGCTCAGCAGGTTGATGACCCACGGAAGCGAGGCGACCGTGGAGCGTGTGGTGATCGCCACCATGAGAAGGGGCTGAAGGGTCTTGATCGTGGACCAGTAGCTGCGTCGCGACCGGATGGCGATAATGGCGAATGCGCCGGCGAGGAATGTAAGGCAGGAAAGCCCCATCACCAGCAGGTAGCCGCCCATCAAGGTGAGCGGCCTGGTTCCGGTCGAGGCGGTCTGGTCCGCGATCAGGATGAAGGTTGCAAAGGGCAATCCCCAGACGAACCAGTTGGTGAGCACCGTGCAGGCGCGGTAGATGGCGTTGAGCGCTTGGGACAGGCTCATGGACGAGGGCTGAGGAATCTTCCCCATCGCGAGCCCGAAGAGCAGGCAGAACAGCAGGACCTGAATGGTCTGGCCGGAGGCCAGCGCATTGAAGACGTTGTTCGGCACCAGGTCGAGCAGGATCGAATGCTCGCCCTTTGCGCCATCATTGACCGGCGGCGGCTGGAACGGGAATGCGAGATCGGTGGACACGCTGCCCTGGGAATTGATGAACTCGCCGAGCTCGATGCGCGACTGCGGGTTCTCGATCTGGCCCGGCTGGAGGATGAGCGAATATGTGCCGCTCACCAGCACGGCGAGGAAGGACACGACCAGCACGGCCATGCCCACCTTGCCGAGGTAACGGACCGATTTCGGATCCTGGACCATGGCCGTGATGGAGAAAATGACTGACGAGACCAGGTAGGGCAGGACAACCATCTTGAGGAAATTCAAATAGACCTGCGCGACCGGGCTGATGGCATGGGAAAAGCCTGGATAGTAGAGGCCGCAAAGAATCCCCGCCGCGATCATCGCCAGCGTCGTCGCCGGCGAGCGCAATATGCGCCTCGCTGCCAGGCGCCAATCGAAAGGCAGGGGTTCGGCCACGTCGGCGACGGTCATTGTCAGGCTTTGCTCCCCAGGCGATAGCGAGCGATGATCTCGTCGGTGTTGAGGACCTGCTGACCCCGCGCGAGATCGAGATAAAGGTCGACAAAGGCCGCGAGATGCGGATTGTCTGGCCGCACCCCGATGGCGATCGTGTCGACCTTGTCGGTCAGCGTGATCGAGCGCGCCACGACCGTCATCGACGGATCGTCGACCATCAGCTTCTTGATTTCGAAATCGTCGCGATAGGCCATGTCGATCGTGCCGCTGCGGATCGCATCGACGACCATGTCCCATCCTGCGAAACGGTGGAGCTGCGCGTGCGGGAAGGTCGTGGCGGCATAGGTGGCGAATGATGAGCCCTCGATCACGCCGAGATCGCCGGAGAAATCGCGGATAATCTGTTCCGGCGGCTTGCCTTGCGCGATACGTGCCAGGTTGAGGCGGTTGGCAAGCAGTCCCTGATGCAGCATCGCATAGGGCCGGGAATAGAGGATCGAGCGACCGCGTCGAAGGGTGCGGCTGAGCTTGCCGATCGCTATGTCCGCCTGGCCGGACATCAGCTGTTTGACCATACCGTCGAAGGTCACGGCGGATCGGTCGAACACCGGCTCGACGCCAAGCTCCGCGGCGATGCCGCGGGCCAGATCCATATCTATGCCCTTGTCCCCCGCCCCATCGGCCGGGAAGAACGGATCGGACGCGAAGGCCGGCATGGCGATGCGCAGCTTGTTGTCGCTCGCGACGGGAGTTGGGGCGTTCTCAGCCTGAGCGGTCTCCGCTTGTGCTTGCGCGACCACCAGCCCGACGCTTCCGGCCGTAAGCAGCGTGCGACGTGTGAGCGACATGCGCATTCTCAATTCGTGCGGAAGAGCCGGACAAACAAACCTGACCAACTCACAGTATGCACGAGCGAAGTTAAACAAACGTGCCTTTTAAACCTTTAAATATTACTAGTACATAGAACAACGTGGCTTCATTAAACATGTGCGGTCGCTAATATATCGGGCAGCGCAAGAAACGCTTAACTATCCGCTGCGGAATCAGCGTGGATTGTCAGAACGTCTCGACCCATGGCCTGAGCTCGACTTCGAAGCTCCAGGCGCTGCGATGCTGGCGATGGACCGCGAGATAGGTTTCGGCGATCGCATCGGGCGAGAGGCGGCGGTCCGGCCGGTCGGGCTCGGCGGCCTGTCCGGGCGGCTCGATCTGGCCGTCGATGATGAAATGCGCGACATGGATATTCTTCGGCGCGAGCTCGCGCGCCATCGATTGCGCTAGCCCGCGGAGCCCGAATTTTGGCATGGCGAAGCCGGCCGAGCCGGAGAAGCCCTTGAGGCTTGCCGTCGCGCCGGTGAACAGGATCGAGCCGGAGCCGCGCGCAAGAAGCCGGCGCGCAGCCTGCTGGCCGACGAGGAAGCCGCCATAGGCGCCCACGAGCAGCGCCTGCTTGACCGCCTCGGGGTCGAGCTCGGCAATCGGGCCGCGCGTTCGGCCGCTGGCGTTGAAGACGGCAATTTCGAGCGAACCGGCCTTGTCGGCCGCCTCGAACAGCCGGGCGACGGAGGCTGCATCCGACACATCCGTCTCCACCGCTTGCGCGCCGGTCTCCTGGACCAGCGCAGCGAGCTTGTCGACATTGCGGGCGGCGAGGACGACTTGAAAACCTTCCTTGCCGAGGAGCCGCGCCAGCGAAGCGCTGAGGCCCTGCCCTGCGCCTGCGATCACAGCGACATTGACTGCCATGTCGTTCATCCTTGCTTATGTGTTCTTCGACGTTCGGCGGTGGTCGCACAAGCTCGCGCCTTCCGCGGCAAGAGGCAAGGACGGCGTTGCTCGATTTCACCATTCGACGCAAAAAGCCACCAGCCTGCGAGGGCTCGCTGGCTGCCGCCAGGGCTTGCCTGTCGCAGCGATCCGTCCGACACGTGGTCCAACGGCGATTCGAGGAGCGACCATGGAACCAATCTGGGCCGTCGGCCTGATGACCGGCACGGTGCTTGACGGCAACATTGACGTGGCGCTGATCAAGACCGACGGCGAGCGCATCGCCGACTTCGGCACCTATACGCTTGCGCCCTACCCGCAATCGATCCGCACCTTGCTCGAAGAGACGCTGGGCCAGGCGCGCGCCTGGAATTTCGAAGGACCGGAACCCGCAATCTTCCGCGAGGCCGAGGAAGCGCTGACGCGCGCGCAGTCGGCCGCGGTCAGGGATCTGGTCGAAAGCCAGGGGATGACCATCGCCGATATCGGCGTCGTCGGCTTTCACGGCCAGACCGTGCTACACCGCGCCCCGCAGCCGGGACGGATCGGCCGGACGCGCCAGCTCGGCGACGGCGAGTTGATGGCAGCGCTGCTCGGCACCAAGGTCGCCTATGACTTTCGCTCGGCCGACGTGGCGGCCGGCGGGCAAGGCGCGCCTTTGGCCGCCGCCTACCATGCGGCGCTGCTCAGGGAGGCCGACGCCAGCGGCGACACCGCCGTGCTCAATCTCGGCGGCGTCGGCAACATCACCTGGTGGGACGGCAAGGACGTAATCGTCGCTTTCGACACCGGGCCGGCCAACGCGCCGGTCAACGATTTCATCAAGGCGAAGGGTCTTGGCGAGATGGACCGCGACGGCAAGCTGGCAGCCGCCGGCACGGTCGACGAGGCAAGGCTCGAGCGCCTGCTTCAGCACCCCTATCTCACCAAGCCTTACCCGAAATCGCTCGACCGCTTCGACTTCACCGCGGCAATGGCCGACGGGCTCGGCGTGGAAGACGGCGCGGCGACGCTGACGGCTTTCACGGTCTCGGCGGTCGGCAAGGCGCTCGACCTGTTGCCGCGCCGGCCGAAGCGGCTCGTGGTCAGCGGCGGCGGCCGCCGCAACCCGACGATGATGGCGATGCTCGCCCGCCGCGCCGGCGTCGAAGTGGTGCAAGCCGAAACGCTCGGCTGGAAGGGCGACGCGGTGGAAGCGGAATGCTTCGCGTTTCTCGCGGTGCGCGTGCTGCGCGGCCTGCCGATCAGCTTTCCGAGCACGACCGGCGTGCCGCGGCCGATGCGTGGCGGAAGGCTTGCAGGCTGATCAAGAAGACAGCTTCTTCTGCAGGAAGATGCGGCTGCGGCCAACCGGAAAATCGGTGAGCGTGCCGAACGGCTGGTATCCCTGGCGCTGATAGACCTTGGCCGCGATTGGGTTGAAAGTGTCGATCCAGGCCGCCTGGCAGCCGCGCGCCAGCGCTTCCCGCTCCGCGGCATCCAGCATGCCGGCGGCGATGCGCCGGCCCCGCAGCCTTTCATCGACCCAGAGCCATTGCACATAGAGCCAGCCCCAGGCGGTGTAACCGGATATGCCGGCGACGATGGCGCCGGCATCGTCGCGCACGAAGACGGCAAGCGTCTTCCGACCTGACGCGCCGACATCGCTGTCGTTGAAAGCGGTCAAGCCCTCGCCGACACGGGCAAGATCCTGCGGCAAGGGCTCAGCGGTAACCTCAAGGCTCGTCTTCATCGCGCTTCCGCTCCGGCCGATACTCCGCCAAGGCATACCGAAGGACCCAAGGTGTCGGCAAGCCAGCCACGGTCCGGAAAAAATTCCCGCACCACGTATCCCGAAGCGCATCTCGAACGTCCTTGGGGCGTCGTCCACGCAGCAGGAGAATTTGTGGTGAGGAAATTGATCGTCAGCAGCTTCGTTTCGCTCGACGGCGTTATCGAGGCGCCCATGAACTGGGCATCGCCCTTCTTTATCGGAGATGCCCTCGAACATTCCTATGCCAAGGCCGGCGAAGCGGAGTACTTCCTGCTTGGTCGCGTGACCTACGAGCTGTTTTCCAGCCGATGGCCGCAGATTCAGGGCAAGTATATGGACCGCATGAACGGGCTGAAGAAGCTGGTCGCGTCGCGAACCCTGAAAGAGGTCGGCTGGAACGCTTCGCTGATTGAAGGCGACGTCGTGGAGGGTATCGCTGAAATCAAGGCGCAAGGTGGCGGCGACATATTGAAGTACGGCGTCACCCAGCTCGACCAGACCCTGCTCGCCAACAAACTCGTCGATGAATATCAGCTCTCGATCCTGCCGACCCGCGTCGGCCATGGAAAGCGAGCGTTCCAGAATGTCGACCCATCTCTGGTCAGGTTGGAGCTTGTAAACACAAAGCGGTTCGAAAGCGGCGTTGTAACGCTGACCTATCGGGTGCTGAAATGAGCTTGGCACCATGAAGTCGATCATGCAGCCGAAGGCGGATCCAAGCGGGCTTTTCGACATTCGCTATGCCGCATTCCTGACGACGGTCGCGCATCTGCGCGTGCGCCTCCATCGCTACTGCACGCGCATGACAGGCTCGACGCTGGATGGCGAGGACATCATGCAAGAGGCGCTGTTCGAGGCTTATCGCAAGCTCGATGCGCTTGCCGACCCGGCTGCGTTGCGGCCCTGGCTGTTTACCATCGCGCATAACCGCTGTATCGATTTCCTGCGCAGCAGGGCGACGCGCCGGCGCGTCGAGACCGGCTTCGCGGAAGACGAGACCGTCTTGCCGGTCGAACCCGCGGGGCGCGGCGCCAGCCGCGCGATCGAACGGCTGGTGGTTCATCTGCCGCCGAAGGAACGGGCTTGCGTGCTCCTGAAGGATGTCTTCGACCATTCGCTGGAAGAGATCGCCGAGTTCGTCGGCTCGACGGTAGGCGGGGTGAAGTCGGCATTGAATCGCGGTCGGGCGAAGCTGGCCACCTTGCCGCCGCGAAGGGCATCTCGCTCCGGCCCGGACAGCGACCCCGAGCTTCTGCGGCTGCTGCACCACTACGTGGAACTCTTCAACCGGCGTGATTGGGATGGCGTTCGGGCTCTGACGAGTGCCGATGCTCGCCTTCAGGTCGCCGATTGTTTCAAGGGCCGGCTGTCGGACTCGCCCTACTTTGTCGAGTACGACAAGCTTCCGACGACATGGAAGATCGCCATCGGCGAGATCGATGGCGAGGTTGTGCTCCTTGCCCTGCTTTGCCACGAAGGCGGCTGGACGCCGATGCATCCAGTGCGGGTCACTGCTGAGGCAGGAAGGATTGATGCGATAGCGGACTACTATGCCTGCCCGTGGGTGATGTCGGTGGCCGACGCCACGTTCCTGCTCTCGTGAGCGACGCGCTTCCTACCGGCTTTGCGCCACGCCGCGCGGCGATCGCCATGCCGCGGCCGATGCCGCCACCAGCATCAGCAGGGCGGCGATGAGGGCGCAGTTGGCGAAGCCGAGACTTGTGTAGAGCGGACCGAAACCGGCGGTGCCGACCGTGACGGCGAGATAGGTGACCGCGCTGTTCAGACCCATGATGGTGCCGCGCCGCGCGGGATCGAGCGCGGTCAGGCGCATGACCAGCACGTTCAGCCCGAAATGATTGGCAAGGCCCCAGACGGCTACCGTCGCCATCAGCAGACCGAAGCCGCTGCTAGCCGAAGCCATCGCGACATAAACGGCGGCGACCAGTAGATAGGCGAAGGGCATAACGCGGCGCGCGCCGAGGCGGTCGATGATGCCGTCGAGCAGTGCCGCCGCGCCGAAGCCGAGGCCATAGGCGATCGCCGCAAGGCCGTTGGCGCTGACGGGCTCGCCGAGATCCTTGTGCAGATGGTCGCCGAGATAGCCGTAGACGCCGTAGAAGGCGGTCATAAACGCGCCGCAGGCGATCAAAAGCGGCAGGATGCCGGGCACGGCCAAGGCGCCAAGCGGCGACGGCGCCGGACCGGTTTTCCTGACGTCGCGCAGCGAGCTCATCGTCAGGCCGGCGACAGCGGTTCCGGCGAGAAGCGCAACAACGGCGAAGACGGCACGCCAATGGATGAGATCGGCAAGCACGGCCGACAGCGAGACGCCGGCGACCATGGACAGCGTCCAGCCGGTCAGCACGACGCCGATCGTGCCGCTCTCGCGTCCGGGCGGCGCGATCGCCGCCGAGCTGGCATAGATCGCCGGCATGGCCACACCCGCCGCGATGCCGGCGACGAGCTGGGCCGCGACCAGCGCCGCCACCGTCGGCGCCAAGGCGCTGGCCACCAGCGCCAGCGCGAGCAGCAGCAATGCGCCTTGGAGCATGCGGCGGGCGCCGATCCGGTCGATATAGCGCGCGAGGAAAAGCGCGCTTGCCGAAGTGCCGAGGCCGAAGGCCGCGGCAGCGGTCATCACCGCCGGCACGCTCGCCCCGAACGATGCCGCGACAGCGGGTGCGATCGGCCCGAGGACCAGCGAGTTGGAGCCGATGACGGCGATGCAGCCGGTAAGCAGATAGGCCGCGGCCGGGATCGGCGCGCGCGACGCCACGGTCAGAATTGCTGATTGATCACTGTTCGACATATCTCCATAATGACCGAACTAAATTCAGCATCAATGGAGAATTTCCATATGGACACAGAAACAGATGACATTCAGCGGAACAGGCAGCCGACCCGCGAGCTCGACCCGATCGACCGAAAAATATTAGGCGTTCTCGTCGACGACGCGACCATCAGCTACGCCGAACTCGGCGATCGCGTCGGCCTGTCACCGCCGGCCGCGCATGAGCGGGTGAAGCGGCTCAGGCGCAGCGGCGCCATCCGCGCCACCTCGGCGATCATCGATCCGAAAGCGGTGAAGAAGCCGCTGCTTGCTTTCGTGCATATCGACACGAGAGGCTGGGGCAAGACGCCGGAGCTGATGGCGATTTCAGAATGTCCGGAGGTGGAAGAGATCCATTCGGTCGCCGGCGACAGCTGCATGCTGCTCAAGGTGCGCACCGAAGACACGCGGGCGCTCGAAGGCCTGCTGTCGCGGCTCTACGAGACGCCAGGCGTGGTCTCGACGCGCAGCTACGTGGTGCTGTCGACCTATCTCGAACGGCCGGTGCAGCCGGACATCACGGCGGAATGGCCAACGCCCAAGCATATGGCGACGCCTGTGTATTAGGTCAGCCCAGTCGCACCCAATCTATGGCTTCGAGCACATAAGGGGCGAACAGGAAATCCCGGATCCCGATGATCCGGCTTTGCGACCAGTCGATCAGGACAAAATGCGCAGGCTTTTCCATCGGGCCGGTGCTGTCAAAGACCAGCATGGCTGGCTGCCCTTCAACCGCGCCGAGAGCAAAGCGCCATTTCGTCTCTTGCGCATAGCGCGTGAAATAGAGGCCGATCTTGTCGCGCCCTTCCAGTTGCAGCCGGTTCACCAGATCGAGCTTCACGTCATCGGCGAGCATGGCGCGGATGGCGTCGAAATCGCCGCTCCGAAACAGTTGGACATAAGCGGTGATCTTGCTCCGGTCCGAGTCGGACATCAGCGGCAGCCTGGTGTCTTCGGGCGCCTGCGCTAGGCGGCGCAGCGCTGCGCGCCCGCGCTGTAGCGCCGACTTGGCGGCTGCCGGAGTGCATTCGGCGATGCTTGCGATCTCGTCGACCGAATGGCCCAGAACATCCTTGAGGATCACCGTGCAGCGCTGAAGTTCAGGCAGCCGCAGAAATGTCTGAAAGCCGATCGCGACGATGTCCGCCTCGGGGATAGCCGCCGCCTCGACGTCTTCGGTCAGCGGAACGACCGTATTGCGGGCCCTGTCGCGCATGAAATCGAGACTCGCGTTATGGGCGATGCGAAACAGCCAGGCCTCGAGGTTATCCACCTCCGAGCCTTGGGCTCGCGCGTGAAGGGCCTTGACGAGGGTATCCTGCAATACATCCTCGCCATTGACCGCAGATCCGGTCATGCGCGCGCAGTAGCGATGAAGGCGTGGCCGCAACGCTTTCAGACGATCCTCGAATTCATCCGTGTTCATGTTTCGAGACCTACAACGTTTCCGCGCACCATGCCGCCAGGGACGGCACACAAATGTCGATGAAAATCTTCGACCGTGTGGCCCTTGCCCGCCGCGACGAACAAAGCGGGTTCAAACTTCCCGGTTGTCGAAAAGGAACATCTGAACGCCCGAAACGTCAGGCGCAAAAAGTCGGCGATCCGCTCCGGCCGCTCGTCCCTCCGGGCTCGCAAACGCCTTTTCGATCGCCGCAAGGTCGTCGAAATATAGCGTTCCGATCCGATGAACATTGAAGCTTCCCACCGGTGTTGCGATGGGGCCGTCGCTGACCTCGTATTTCCTGAGACCAGGAATCTTCTTGGCGAGTGGCACGTGGATTTCGAAGTAATGCCGGTCAAACGCCTCGACGTCCTTTGGTGTCGGGTAGATAACCACCATCCGGGCCATTGCGATGCTCCTTCTGTTTCGAACCCTCCAAGGACGATTTGAAGGGCGGAAACGGATCGCCACGTAGAAGATTTTTGGAAAAATCAGCCCGAAGGAGGGTGCGCTTTGCCAGATCTTACAGCGCCAATTTGCAATGACCTGACGCAACTGGTCTGGCCGACCGGGCTTACGGGTTGGTGGCACCGCGGTAGATGTCGAGGACGCGCATGACGCTGCCGATCAGAAGCTCACGCGCGGTCGGCCTGATCCGGCCGACGCCGACCTCCGCATCGAGATGGCCGATATACTGGCTGACCAGCGGGCGCGGAATCTTCCGATCGCCAAGCGCCGCCAGCAGCGCTTCGGCAGCATGCTGCGCGTCGGGCGACGGCCAATAGTAGCGGATGCGGTCGCTGAAGGAGAAATGCCGCTGCAGGCGCTGCTCGTCGGGCGTGCCGGAATAGTATTTCTGCCAATTGCCGGGCGAGGCCAGCATGACGCGCTCCATTGCGGCGGGCAGGCTTTCGCGCGACGGATCGGGCGTAAGTTCGTCGGCGATGTGACTCAGGCCGTAGAGCGCCTCGCGCAGCGCGAAGGTCAGCCAGGGGCCGACCTTGAGGATGGCGAAGCCGTCACGCACAAGCATGCCGAGTGCTTCCGCCGGCTGGTAATCGGTCGAATGCGCCTCGAAGACGAATTGCGGCATGCTCTCAAGCGAGGCCACCAGCTTCGTCGCCATCTGCGGCGCATAGGCGATGATGTCGGCATTGCCGAACTCTACACCGGGCTGAACCACGACGCCGACGGCGCGGGCAAAGGCGGCGTCGAGGCCGAGGCGAGAGAAGGCCCGGCGGTGCACTTCGACGGTGCGGAGCGCATTGGCAGGCTCGGTCACATGCATATGGTCGAGCGCTTCCAGCGCGCCGCCCGGCACCGGCACTTCGGTGCCGATGATATAGACGGGTTTCTCCCCGCCGGCGCGCACGACCGCGGCCTCGGCGACCGCCGCAAGATCAGCCGCTCGCGCGGCGATCGTGTCGTCGGCGAGCGCCACGGGATCGTCGGTGCAGGCCATGCTGGTGTCGAGATGCAGCTTGGTGAAGCCGGCGGAGGCATAGGCGTCGATCATCACCGACGCCTTCTTCATCGCCTCGGCGGCGGGCAGATGCTTCCATGGATTGGGTCCCAGATGGTCGCCGCCCAGGATCAGCCGGTCGAGCGGAAAGCCCGTTCTCACCGCATGCGTCTCGACGAAACTGCGAAAGGCGGCCGGCGTCATGCCGGTATAGCCGCCCTCGTGATTGACCTGGTTGCAGGTCGCCTCGATCAGCACATCCGCGCCATGTGTTGCGCCATGGCGGAGCGTCGCTTCGATCACCAGCGGATGCGCCGAGCAGATCGAGACGATCCCGCCCTTCCCGCCTGCCGCGCGGCGAGCGGCGATGCCTGCAAACCTTGTCGTGGCGCCGGTCATGCGTGCGCCCCCGCCTGTGCGATGAAAGCCTCGACATCCGCCAGCCGATAAATGCCTTCCATCGGCCCCTTGCGGGTGACCGCGAGCGCGCCGCAGGCATTGGCGATGCGCAGCGCATCGCCAGGTGCGGCACCGCGCAGCCAGAAGGAAACGAAAGCGGCGCCGAAGCAGTCGCCGGCGCCGGTCGGGTCGACTTCCTCGACGGCAAAGCCGGGCATGGCGAGCGTGTCCTGGCGGTCGTAGTAAGCGGCGCCTTCAGCGCCCTTCTTCAGCACGATGCAGGAGAGGCCTCTGTGCAGCAATTCGTCGACGGCGCCCCGCTCGTCGCCGGCCGAGGAAAACAGGAACAGCTCGTCGCCGCTGGGCAGGAAGACATCCGTCTGCGCAAGCACGTTGTCGAGCGCCTGGCGCATGCCGGAAGCCTGCATGATCTCGCGGCGGATGTTGGGGTCGAAGGACACGGTTCCGCCCCTCGCCTTCACGGCCGCGATCGCGGCGAGCGCGACTTCAGTGGCACGGTCGGAAAACAGCGACGAGCCCATGACATGGACGTGGTCGGCGCCGGAGAGCAGCCGCCTGGCCGCATCGTCCATTTCCAAAAGGCCGGCGGCACTGTTGCGGATGTTGAAGACGAAATGCCTGGACGCATCGGCCCCATAGGTGACGAAGGCGGTGCCGGTGGCATGGCCTTCATGGACCGCGATTGCCGAAACGTCGGCACCGAGCGCGCGCAGCCGGTCGATGTTGAGCTGGCCGAAATCGTCCTTGCCGACGGCGCCGATGAGGCCCGCCGGTTGGCCGAGCGCTGCCGCCTGGCCGATGAAGATCGCCGGCGCGCCGGACGGGAAAGGCCCGACCAGCGGCCCTGGCTCGAGGAAGCTCTGGCCGATCCGCTCGGCCATGATCTCGACGAGGATCTCGCCGGCTGAGACCAGCTTCTTCATCATGTCCCTCCCGGCATTCGCCCGCGCACGGCGCAATCCTTGAAATTTGAATATGACCTGCGCTTTTTCACGTCAATTAATAAATTTACGTATGCGATAATTTCTTTCCACGCGTTGAAACTTGCAAAGCTTCCTGTAAAGTTTCAACTTGCGGTCGCGCGCCGGCGCGCCCTATGTAGCGCCGGGGCAGCGCATGGGAGCAAGGAGTCCCTGTCGCAAGGGGTTGGATGCCGATGACGCACAAGACAATGGAGGATTTCGCCCGCGCCTGCGGCGTTTCCCGGCCGACACTGTCGAAATATTTCGACGACCCTACCAGCGTCAAACCAGCGACGCGAAAGCGCATCGAGGACGCGCTGCGCTCGTCCGACTATCAGCCCAATCTCTTTGCCCGCAATCTCAACCGCAAGCGCACACGCAGCATCGGCATCGTCGTGCCAACGGTGACGGACCCCTTCTATTCGGAGATGGTCAGTCGCATCGAGCTCAGGCTGCGCGACGAAGGCTATTGGCCGATCGTCATTTCCTCGCATGGATCGAGCGAACTGGAAGCCGAGGCGACGCGGACCATCCTGTCGCTGAAGGTCTCCGGCGCGCTCATCGCGCCGCTCGGCCGGCGCTCGGACCCACGGGCGATCGAGAAGCTGACGCAGGCGATGCCGATCGTGTATTTCGACACCTATCTCGAAGGCGACACGCCCTTCGTCGGCAATAACAATGTGCAGAGCATGTCGACCATCGTCGAGTATCTCTGCCGCTCGGGCGAGGCCCCGGTCTATTTCGACATCCCCCATGTCAACCACAATTCGCCCGAGCGCGTGGAGAGCTATATCGACGCCATGAACCGGCACGGGCAGGAGCCGGTCGTGTTCGGCAATGTCGAGGACTACACGTGGGAGTTCGAACGGATCGGCTACGAGCAAACGGACAAGATGCTCACCAATGGCGGCCTGCCGGGCAAGACCATCCTGTGCGCCAACGACCGTCTCGCCTTCGGCGTGATGGCGGCGGCCTTTTCAAGAGGCCTGAAGGTGGGCCGCAAGGCGGATTGCGACCTGCGTGTGGCCGCGCATGATGACCATCCGCTCAGCCGCTACACCTGCCCGGCGCTCACCACCATGGCGCAGGATTTCGCGGCGATGGCCGGACGCAGCGTCGAGACGCTGCTGGCGCTCCTCGACGAAGACGGCGCTGCCGTCGCTCCGAAGGTCAAGCTCGACGCGACGCTGGTGATGCGCCAGTCGGCTTAAATTAAGTTCCGCCGAAAGCTGGGGCGAACTCCCGCCGGGCGACCGCGGCACCTGAGGAAAGCAGGCTCGCCGCCTCGTCCTCGCCCAGCAGCGGCGGCTGGTCGACGGTGCCAACGACGGCGACGGAGTTGCGGCTTTCGCCGGAGGCAAGGATTGCTTCCATGATCTCCAGCACATGCAGCGCAAGCTCGCCGGAGGCACGCGGTCTCCGCCCTTGCGACAGCGCCCGCGCCAGGTCGGCGACGCCGAGCATGCGGTAGTTGGCGCGGTCGGGCGCGGCATAGGGCCAGTTGCGCGCGCCGTAGAGCTCGCCTTCGCTTTCGAAATCCTTCCAATCATCGCCACGCGCCGACAATGAGACGGTGCCACCAAAAGTGTCGGGGTCCGGCAGCCTGAGTGAGCCCTCTGTGCCGTGCAACTCGATCGGATGGTTGGAATGCTTGAAGACGTCCCACGATGCGCCGAAGGTGACGGTGACGCCGGAGTGGAATTCGAGCAGCGACAGGATGTTGGTCGGCGTGCCGACCCTGAAGCTGGTGTTCTTGTACGGGCCCTCGGCGGTGATCAGGCGCTCCTCCTGGCCGCGGGACGCCATCGCCATGACGCTGGCGACCGGGCCGAGCAAGTTGACGAGCATCGTCAGGTAATAGGGCCCCATGTCGAAGACCGGGCCGCCGCCGGGCTGATAGTAGAATTGCGGGTTCGGGTGCCAGTGCTCCATGCCGCGCCCCATCATGAAGGCGGTGCCGGTCACGGCGCGGCCGATCGCGCCTTCATCCATCAGCCGGCGCGCCCGGCGCCCGGCAGCGCCAAGGAAGGTGTCGGGCGCCGAGCCCAGCAGCAGATCGCGCTTCGCCGCCTCGGCGACCAGCCGGCGGCCGTCGCTGGCCGAGGTCGCGAGAGGCTTTTCCGTGAAGACGTGCTTGCCTGCTGAAAGCGCCGAATAGGAGATGTCGAAATGCGCCGAGGGCACGGTGAGGTTGAGGACGAGATCGACCTCCGGATCAGCCAGCAGCGCGTCGACGCCGATGGCGCGGATGCCGTATTCCTTCGCCCGCAGCGCCGCCATGTCGGTGGAAATATCGGCGCATGCGCGCAATTCCACACCGGCAAAAAGGGCCGCGTTGCGCAGATAAGTCATCGAGATGTTACCGCATCCGACAATGCCGATACCGAGCTTCGCACCTGATTTTGCTTGCATTTTCCTTCCGACCTCCCAATGCGACAGCGCCCGAGACAACCCGCCGCAACAGCGACGGACAATTTTCGTGACTCGCTATAGCGCATTTTAATTATTGACGCGCGTAAAATTTTTATAGAGCATATGGAAACGCTGGCGCAGCATCGGAGGCCGCCAGCCTTGAGGAGGAGAAAATGACTGACATGAAAAAACGGCCGACCGCCGACTCAAAGCCCGTGGGTCATTCGCACATTGGATCTTTCCGTCGCGCTCAGGGACCGCGACGGGTTCAGGCATAGATCACCTTGGCTCCGGTCCTCTCAAGCTGGCTGCGTATTGGACCGGGAAGGCCATTGTCGGTGATCACCACATCGACGCCCGACAGCGAAAATGCCTTGGAGGTCCCGCTGACGCCCCATTTGCTCGAATCGGCGAGGAGGACGACGCGCCGGCCCATGCGAACGAGGTTTCGCTTCGTTCGCGCCACGTCTTCGTTCACGTCGACCACATCCAGCGACGAGTCGATCGCATGCGCTCCAACAAAGACCTGATGCGCTACCAGCCCGCCGAGCGCGGAGTCGGCATCGGTGATCAGCGTGCTCACAGTCTCGGGATAGACCCGACCACCAATCATGTGCACGTCGAGCCCGGGACGGTGCATCAGATGCTGCACGATATTCATGGCTGTGGCAGCGACCACAACATTGCTGAGCGGCGGTAACTGCATGGCAACCTGCATCAATGTCGAACCGCCGTCTAAGATGACCGATTGGTTGTCCTCAAACAGATCTACCGCCGCCCGGGCGATGCGTTTCTTTGCATCGAGGTTCGTTTGCATCCGCCGGGCGAATGCGGCCGATGTCGAATCGGTGGTCCGGGTCACCGCCCCTCCACGGGTCTTTGTAAGCAGTCCCTTGCGGTCCAGTATCTCGAGGTCGGAGCGCACCGTGACTTCCGACACGCCAAAATCGTCTGACAGGTCCTTCGTGCGAACCTGTCCGCTGCGTTGCAGCTCACCCAGGATCGACTGGCGTCTCTGCTCTGACAACATTGCCCTGCCCTTGCCTCCATGCGCCAAGCAACCGCTCCTGGCCTCGGCTCATCTTACCAAAAATATGCAAATTCGAAAGCTTTCGAAAGATTGCGTTTCCCGTTTCTTTCGCAAACACTGGGTCCAGTATTTCGAAATCAAACGATTGGGGAATTTTGCAGTCATGAGCCTAGGAACCAAGGTGCGCCTTGCGCGCCTCTTCTCGCATCCATCGGGGAAGCTTTTTGGCGGCGCGGTCGACCACTTTGTCGGCTATGGCGACGTGCGCAAAGGAGGTCTTGCCGACCTGCCGGGCGCGCTGGCGCGCGTCATGGTGGGCAAACCCGACTACGTCAGCATCCAGCCTGGCACCGCGCGCCATCTGTGGCCGCAATATGCGGGCAAAGCTTCTCTGGTGATCCAGGCGGGCTGCTTCACCCCGGACGATCGAATCAGCGAGCTGATTGCAACGCCCGAGGATGCGGTGCGCGCGGGGGCCGATGCGTTGGCCGTGGCCATTCCGGTGCGCGGCGCGACCGAGGGCAAGTACATACGCTGGCTGACCGAATCGGTGAATGCGGCCGCCCGCTACGGCATGCCGGTTGTGGCCCACATCTATCCCCGCGATTTCACCGACGGGGCGAAAATCGTCTTCACCCCTGACGAAATCGCCTATGCGGCGCGCATCGGCTACGAATCCGGCGTCGACGTGATCAAGATAGGCTACACGGGCGATTTCGAGTCGTTCCGGGAGACCGTTCGGACCTGCCCGGTGCCGGTTGTGATCGCGGGCGGTCCGAAGACCGATACGCTGCTCGGCGCGCTTCAGCAGACGGCGGACGCCATCCAGGCCGGCGCGCGCGGCGCCGTGGTGGGCCGCAATCTCTGGGGGCATGGCGATCCGGAGAAGGCGGCGCTCGCCTTTAGGGGGGTCATCCATGACGGCCTTTCGGCGCAAGACGCGCTGGCGAAGGCAGGTGCCTGAACGATGCCCACCGTCCCCTCAATCCTCGGCTTCGGCGCTATTGCGATCGACGACATCGTCTATGTCGATCAGCCGTTGTCGGCGGGCAAGGGGAAGGTCCTGGAAAGTGCCCGAGCTTTCGGGGGAAATGTCGCGACGGCCCTTGCCGCCGTCGCGCGGCTCGGCGGAACCGCCGGGTTCATCGGATGGCTGGCTACCCCCGCGGACGACGCCGTTCTGTGCGATCTCGTGGCGAGCGGCGTTGAAACCGCATTCGCACCGCGCCACCCCGACGCACGTCCGGTGCGCTCGCGGATCACCGTCGGCTCGGATGGAGAGCGGTTCATCGCGTATGACGACGAGGCGATGCTGGGCACCGCGCCGGACTTTCCGGACGAGGTCCTCAGCCGCGCGACTGTCCTGATCGTCGACAGCTATGCGATCCGGTCGATGGATGTCGTGGCCCGGGCTCGCGATCTCGGCCTTGCGATCCTCGGCGATATCGAATGGAGCAGAGGCCCTGAAACCGAGAGGCTGATCGCGCTCTGCGACCATCTCATTCTTCCCCTCGGCTTTGCGCGGATTGCGACGGGCCGCCGATCGCCCGCCGAGATGCTCGATGCATTATGGTCGCCGTCGCGGTCCGCCGTGGTTCTGACCGATGGCGGCAGGGGCCTCTATTATCGCGGACGCGACGAGACAGGGCTCTGGCACCTGCCGCCGCACCGGGTTGCCGTCGTCGACTCGACCGGCGCGGGCGACTGCTTTCATGGCGCCTATGCCCATGCGTTGACGCGCGGGGCCGACACCGCAGGCCGGGTGGCATTCGCGGCCGCGGCCGCGGCCCTGTCCATAACGGGGCGTGGCGGGCGCGAAGCGCTTCCGACCGACGACCAGGTCGTGGAACTGCTGACATCGATGAGCGCTCCGTCAGCGGTCGAACTGAAATACGCGCAGCTCGATACTGGAACATAGCCGAAACTATCCGAGGAAATATTTCGCAGACTAAAATAGGCCGATTATAGCTATAAAAATCAATGGCTTAGACTTGCGGAGGGAGGAAGATGGCAGATGTCATTCTGGAAAATATCTGCAAGACCTACGGGAACAATTTTCACGCGATCGACCAATTGAACCTTTCGGTCGAGGACGGCGAGTTCTTGATTCTCGTCGGGCCGTCCGGCTGCGGCAAATCCACCGCGTTGCGAATGATCGCGGGGTTGGAGGACGTCACAAGCGGCAGCCTTCGGATCGGCGGAATCGACGTCGTCGACATGCCGCCCAAGGACCGCGACATCGCGATGGTCTTCCAGAGCTACGCGCTCTACCCGCATATGACGGTGTTCGAAAACATCGCCTTTTCGATGCGGCTGGCGGGCAAGCCGAAGGCCGAGCGCAAGAAGCGCGTGGACGAGATCGCCAAAACCCTTCAGTTGACGTCGCTGTTGGACAGCAAGCCCGCGAACCTTTCAGGCGGACAGCGTCAACGGGTTGCCATGGGCCGCGCCATGGTGCGCGAGCCGGCCGCCTTTCTAATGGACGAGCCCCTTTCCAATCTGGATGCGAAACTGCGTGTTCAAATGCGCGCCGAAATCACCAGTCTGCAAAAGCAGCTCGGCGTCACGACCATATACGTGACCCACGACCAGACCGAAGCGATGACGATGGGGGACAGAGTCGCGGTATTGAAAGGCGGCGTGCTGCAGCAGGTCGACACCCCCAAGAGGCTCTATGAATCGCCGGTGAACGCCTTCGTTGCCGGCTTCATCGGTTCTCCTTCGATGAATCTTTTCGAGTCGACCTTCACGGGCGACGAACTGATGTGCGGCGCCTTCGCCATCCGGCTGCAGGATGCAGCCTTCGTGCGCAGGCCTGGCTTGAGGTCGTATGCGGGCCGCAAGGTCGTGTTCGGGATCCGGCCCGAGGACCTCTATGACAGCGGCCTCGAATCGGGCCGCAAGTATCAGACGATACCGGCAAAGGTGACCTCGATCGAAGAACTCGGATCCGAACATATCGTCCATCTCAACATCGACGCGGTCCGGGTGGACTCCGGCGATCCGGATGCGGTGCAAGATTTCGGCATGACGTCGAACGCGGTGGCGAAATTCGAACCGGTCAGCGCAGTCCGCTCCGGCTCTGAAATCCGCTTGGCCCTGGACGATACCAAGCTCCATTTCTTCGATCCCGAGACGCATCTGGCGATCTGAAGATGTGCGGCAGAGCCCGCGGGCGAGAGCGAGGCGCCTGCGAAAGATACTCGCAAGAAGGCTTCTGAATAGACCAGACGATCGTCCGCATTGTGCGGCCGATCTTAAAGAAGGAGGAGAAAATGACGTTTCGGATAAAACCCGCGATGCTGAAAATTGCCGCGGCTGCATGGTTGCTTGGCGCAACCGGCGCCATGGCGGACACGACGCTGGAATTCACCCAATGGTGGGAGCCTGAGCTGCCCGCAGGCTCCTTGCGGAAAATCATGGACGATTTCGAGGCTGCGAACCCCGGCATCAAGGTGACGCTGGTCAGCGGCCCCTATGCGACCACGCGAGACCAGATCTCGGTCGGAGCCGCAACCGGAACGCTCAGCGACGTCGTCGGTCTCGATGGCGCCTGGGTGAACAATCTGAACGCGCAGAATGCGCTGGCCGACATGAACCCGATGATGGATGCGAGCGGCTTCGACAAGACGCAGGTCGCCGATATCATCAAGGTGGACGGCAAAGCGCTGATGTTTCCAGTGGCCTCGTTCGTC
The DNA here is from genome assembly GCF_033977205.1 of Mesorhizobium album. Classification (NCBI taxonomy): domain Bacteria; kingdom Pseudomonadati; phylum Pseudomonadota; class Alphaproteobacteria; order Hyphomicrobiales; family Phyllobacteriaceae; genus Mesorhizobium; species Mesorhizobium album. Next base: position 25,508 of record NZ_JAVIIW010000015.1, read on the forward strand.
TATCCGGTGTTCGTGAATTTGGACCTCGCCGCCCAGGCGGGCGTCACCAAGCTGCCGTCGACCCGCGCAGAGTTTCTCGAAGCCGCCAAGAAGATGACCCATGCCGACAAGAACCAGTATGGCTGGGTGCTGCCGCTGTCGCTGCAAACGCCGTCCGGTGTCCAGAACGACATGATGTCGTGGGTCTGGGCATCGGGTCAATCGATGATGGCGGACGGCAAGCCCGCTCTCGAAGGCAAACCGGTGGTGGACATGCTGACCTTCGTAAAGTCGCTCAATGACGCGGGCACCATCTCGCCCGGCATCGCCACCAAGACCGAACAGGAAAAGGTCGAGGAATTCGTCAACGACCGGGTCGGGATGATGATCGACTCACTCGCCCATGTGAACCTCATCCGCAAGCGCAATCCCAAGCTTAACTTCGACGTCATCCCGGTCCCGGTCGTGGAGAACTATAGCGGCAAGCGCGGCCTTCCTTACGCCTCCTGGGGCATCGGCATCTCCGCGGGCTCGAAACATCAGGAGGAGGCCTGGAAACTCGTCCAATACCTGATGAGTGAAAAGGTGAACGCCAAGCTCGTGTCGCTTGCCAACGCCTTCCCCGGCAACGTCAACGCCAAGCCCGATTTCGTGACCTCCGACAAGGCCTTCGGCAAGGCTTTCGAAATCTTCAAGACCGGTTACCTAGCCAACGAGTTCACGGGTCTGCCGGTGGCCGAAGACCTGATGACCCAGTTCGACGTCCAAGCCCAGAAGATGCTCGCCGGCGAGCAGTCTCCGGAACAGGCCGCGGGCAACGCTCAAAAAGGATGGATGGCGAAATTCTGATCGGCCTGTTTTACGATCTTCGACCGGGTGGCCTGACTTCGGGCAGGTCACCCGGTAACAACCCATCGGCAACGCGAGACGAACCTGTTTGCGAAGCTCACCTTCTCTTGAAGGCGTATCCCAAGGTTGGCATATGACCCGGCAGAAGCGCTCCCGTCACAGACTGAAACGAGCGGTCGCACCCTATCTCTATCTGTCGCCCTCGCTCCTGATAATCGGCCTTCTGATGCTGCTGCCGATGGTGACGGTGATTGCCTATTCGTTCCAGAACAGCGCGGTGCTGCGTCGCGACTCGTCCTTTGCCGGACTGAAACACTACCAGGCGATCTTCAACGATCCCGTGTTCTGGGCTTCGCTGTGGCATACGCTCTACTTCACATGCATGAGTGTCATCTTCCACATGACCATCGGCATGATCTTCGCGCTCATGCTGAACAGCGACCGCATCAATCCGACGCTGCGCAATGTCCTGCGCGTGCTCTACATACTGCCCTGGCTGTTCACCGCGGTGATCATTGCGGTGATCTGGCGCCTCCTGCTCGAGCCGAACGGTGTCGTGAACAGCATCCTCATGCAGATGGGCATCATCGGTTCCAAGGTCGAGTGGTTTTCCTCGCCCGAGACCGCGCTGCACGCCGTCACTTTCGCCAATATCTGGGCGGGCTACCCGCTTTTCATGGTCAGCCTGCTCGCAGGCTTGCAGGGCATTCCCAAGGATTTCTACGAGGCCGCCGATATCGACGGCGCGAGGGCCTACCAGAAGCTGATCTTCATCACCATTCCGCAGCTGATGCCGATCATCATCAGCATCTCGCTGCTCGACTTCATCTGGACCATGCAGGTCTTCCCGTTGATCTGGATAACCACGGGCGGCGGCCCGATCTACTCGACCGAGGTGCTGAGCACTTACACCTACAAGCTGGCGTTTTCGAGCTACAACCTGTCACAGGCGGCGGCAAGCGCCGTGATCATCCTGCTGATCTCTCTCGGCCTGACGCTGTTCTACATCCGTTATCAGAAGGCCCGGTAGTCATCATGAGGAAAAGGCACACGCCGAAAGACAGGCTGATCACCGTCGCGCTGCATGTCGCGCTTGCCGCGGGGCTGTTTTTCGCAGCCTTCCCGATCTACTGGATGCTGAGCAGCTCGTTCAAGTCGAATACCGAAATCTTTGCCCTGCCACCAACCATCCTGCCGAAGGCCTTCACGCTGGAAGCGTATGCAGCCATCCTTGGCGATCCGGTAAAGCTGCGCTTCTTCTTCAACAGCTACTTTGTGGCCGGAGCGGTGACCGTGCTGACGGTGCTGATCGCGTTGCTGGCAGCCTATGGGTTCAGCCGCTTCAATTTCCGTGGCAAGGGCAGCCTGAACACACTCATCATCAGCACGCAGACGATTCCGCCGATCACGCTTCTGATCCCCTTCTTCGGGCTTGTCGTCTCATATGGCATCTTCGACACCTACGTCGCGCTGATCCTCACTTACCTGGTGTTTACGCTGCCCTACGCGATCCTGCTGATGACGGGATATCTGAACTCCTTGCCCCGCGATCTCGATGAAGCGGTGGCTGTCGACGGCGGCACCAGTTGGACAGCTCTTTGGCGGGTGATCGTACCGATCTCGCTGCCTGGTATCGTGGCGACGTCGGTCTACACCTTCCTGTTGTGCTGGAACGAATTTCTCTTTGCGCTGACGCTGACGAAATCGACGTCTATGCGCACCGTCCCGATCGGCATCCAGCTGTTGATGGGGCAGCACGCCTTCGAATGGAATCAGATGATGGCGATGAGCGTGCTCGGCTCGCTACCGCTCTTGCTCATCTACCTCATTGCCCAGAGGTTCTTCCTCGCCGGCATGACAGCGGGCTCGATCAAGTAGATGTCCATCCCCTGGTAACGCAGAGCGACGTCAATGAATGGGCGGCATCAAGGAATGAAAGGATGAACGTGAAAGACCTCAAAGTCGGCTGCCAGACCTTCACCTGGGAAATGCTGGGAGACCGCTTCAAAGGCGGCCCCGACGACCTGCTCAAGGCGATCGCCGACGGCGGCTATGCCGGCATCGAGATCACCGACACGATGATCGGGCACTATGCCGGCAAGCCGGCGGAGTTCACCGCCGCGCTGAAGGCGGCCGGCCTGACGCTCGTCTCCTTCGCCTTCGGCTCGAAGAGCGGCTTCACGCTGAAGGACGAGATCGGCGCCGATCTCGACATCGCCAAACGCTGGATCGACTTCGCCGCCGCCTTCCCCGGCGCGCTGGTCTCGATGGGATCGGCGACCGTCGTGTCCGAAGGCCCGCGCGACGACAAGTTCACGATTGCCGCCGAGGTCTACAACAAGACCGGCGAGCTTGGACGCGAAGCGGGCGTGCAGGTGGCCGTGCATCCGAGCTCGCACCACAACACGCTGCTCTTCGATCGCGCGGACTACGATCGCATCTTCTCCCTGATCGACGCCTCGCTGGTCGGCTGGGTGCCGGACACCGGCCATATCTTGCGCGGCCGCCAGGACATGGCCGACACGCTCACCACCTATCGCGACCGCATCCGCTACGTGCACCTGAAGGATGTCGATGCAAGCGGCACCTGGGCGATGCTCGGCAAAGGCGTGTGCGACACGGCGAAGGTGATCGAGATCGCCGGCGCCGCGCCCAACTTCAACGGCTGGCTGGTGCTGGAGGAAGAATCCGAGACCGCCGCCGCCGATCCCGCCGGCGCGGTCAGGGCCAACCGCCGGACCATGCGCGGCTACGGGGCCTGAGGCGATGATCCGCAAACAAGACCGTCGGCTTCGTGTCGGTGTGCTCGGCTGCGGGCCGATCGCCCAGTTCGCGCATCTGGAATCCTGCGTGAAGGCCAGCAACGCCGACCTCTACGCGATCTGCGATGCGGCGCCCGATCTGCTCGCGCGCATGGGCGCGACTTACGAGCCGGAAAAAATGTATGGCGACTATGACGAGATGCTTGCCGATCCCGAGCTCGAAGCGGTGATCGTCGCGACGTCCGACGCCTATCACGTGCCGATGTCGATCAAGGCGCTCGAAGCCGGCAAGCATGTGCTGTGCGAAAAGCCGATCGGGGTTTCCGTCGAAGAAGGCGAGAAGCTCACTGAGGCGGTCAAGCGCTCCGGCAAGGTGCTGCAGGTCGGGCACATGAAGCGCTTCGATCCGGCGCTGGAAGCGGCGCGCGACTTCGTCCGCGACGAGATGGGCGAGATCCTGGCGCTAAAAGCCTGGTATTGCGATTCCACCCATCGCTACACCAACACCGACGCCGTGCAGCCGCTGCCCGTCACCAGCAAGCTGGCGAGGAAGCCGTCCGGCAATCCGAAGGCGGACTTGCGACAGTATTTCATGCTGGCGCATGGCTCGCATCTGGTCGACACGGCGCGCTTCGTGTGCGGAGAAATCACCGCTGTCCGCGCGCGCCTCAACGAGCGCTTCGGCGCCTATTGCTGGTTCGTCGAAACCGAGTTCGCCAATGGCGCGCTCGGCCATCTCGACCTCACCGTCGCCGTGCGCATGGACTGGCACGAGGGCTTCCAGCTCTATGGCGAGAACGGCTCGGTGATCGCGAAGACCTTCAATCCCTGGTATTTCCGGGCGAGCGAGGTCGACATTTTTTGCGAGAAGGATGCGACATCGCGCAAGCCGCTCGGCGCCGACGGCCATTTCTTCCGCCGCCAGTTGGAAGGCTTGGCCGACACGGTGCTCAACGGCGCGCCGCAGCGCGGCGCCAATGTCGAGGACGGGCTTGCCTCGATCCGCGCCATGGTGGCGATCGCGCGCTCGGTCGAAAGCGGCGAGCGCGTCGAGCTCGCCGGCGTCAGCGGAGCGGTCTGATGCAGGTCGGGGTGTTCGCCAAGACCTTTCCGGGCAGCGAGCCGGCCGGCGTGCTGGCCGCGGTGCGCGATGCCGGCTTCGCGGTCACCCAGTTCAACCTAGCCTGCGCCGGCCTGCCGTCGATGCCGGACGCGGTTCCGATAGAGACGATCCGCGCCATCGATGCCGCTGCCAAGTCTGCCGGCGTCGGCCTCGCCGCGCTGTCGGGCACCTACAACATGGCGCATCAGGACAGCCTGGTACGCGAGAATGGATTGCGGCGGCTGGCGGTCGTCATCGAGACCGCGGCCAGGCTTTCGATCCCGCTCGTCACGCTCTGCACCGGAACGCGCAACGCCGAGGACCAGTGGGCGCACCACCCCGACAATGCCGACCCGTCAGCCTGGGCCGACATGTCGAAGGAGATGGCAAAGGCGCTTCAGCTTGCCGAGCGCCATGGCGTCGATCTCGGCATCGAGCCGGAGCAGGCCAACATCGTCACCTCGGCCGACGACGCGATGCGGCTGATTTCCGAGATGGGCTCGAAGCGGCTGCGTATCGTGCTCGATCCCGCCAATCTGTTCGAACAAGCCAGCGCCGACAAAGCACGCGCCATCGTTGCCGAAGCGGTCGAGCGCACGGCGGGTCATGTCTCTCTGGCGCACGCGAAGGACCGTTTCGCCGACGGGCGCTTCGCCACGGCGGGACGAGGCGTCGTTGACTTCGCCGACTTCATCGCTCGCTTGAGGGCCACCGGCTTCGACGGGCCGCTGGTGACGCACGGGCTCTCGGCCGAGGAAGCTCCGGGTGTCGCGCGCTTCCTCAGGGAGCTGGTGTGATGGGCTCGCTGCTCCGCGACGGCGCGACGCTCCAAATGACCGACACCGGCGACGGTCTGCCAGTCGTCTTCCAGCACGGGCTGGGCGGCGGCGAGGCGCAGGCTGCGCAGACTTTTCCCGCCGGCTTTCGTCGCATCACGCTGGAATGCCGCGGCCATGGCGGCTCCGGGCTCGGCGAGCGGCGGCCGTTCTCGTTCGAAATGTTCGCCGATGACGTGCTTGCCGCCGCCGATAACGCCGGCCTCGGCCGCTTCGCCGCCGGCGGCGTCTCGATGGGCGCGGCGATCGCGCTTCGTCTCACCTGTCGTCATCCGCAACGTGTCGCCGGCCTCGTCCTGGTGCGGCCGGCATGGACGTTTTCGGCCGCGCCGCAGAACATGCAGCCGATTGCCGAAGTCGCCGGGCTCATCCTCGAACACGGGACCGACAAGGGGCGGACGATCTTTGCGCAATCGGAAACCGCCACGCGGCTCTATCGCGAGGCGCCCGACAATCTTTCCTCGCTGCTCGGCTATTTCGACCGGCCCGACGCCAAGGCATTCGCGCAGGTGCTTGCCGACATCGCCAGCGACGGTCCGGGCGTCTCCGAGCGCGAGGCGGCCGCGCTAGACATTCCTGCCCTTGTCGTCGGCAACGCGATGGATGCCGTGCACCCGCTGTCGAGTGCTTACGCACTCGCCGCCGCGCTGCCCGACGCGGTCTTCGCCGAGATCACGCCGAAGGCGCGCGACAGCGCCAGGCACTTCAGCGAGTTGCACACCGAGATCGCCTCCTTCCTGCAATCCCATTCGAAAGTGCGGAGCCTCATTTCCTCATGACCAGCAAACCCCTCTCCGGCCCCGCCGCCATCGCAGCACTTCCGCGCCACCGCCTCATTGGCGAATTCTCGCTGTGGTCGGCGGACCTCGCCAATATGGAACGCGACCTGAAGCGCATCGAAGCCCATGCCGATATGCACCATATCGACGTGGCGGATGCGCGCTTCACCCCCGGCTTCCTGTTCTTCCCCGACATGGTGGCGCGCATCGCCAGGCTGACGGCGAAGCCGATCCATGTGCATCTGATGGTCGAGGCCGAAATCGTCGAGGCGCAGACGCGTCAGTTCATCGAGGCCGGCGCCGATCTCGTCACCGTCCACGCCGAAAATGGCGAGGCAGCCTTGCGCGCCGTGAAGCTGGCGCGTGAGCTCGGCGCTGAGGCGGGCGTGGTGCTGCGGCTGGAGACGCCGGTCTCCGCCATTGTGCCCTTCTTGCCGGACGTGGCCTTCGTGACGCTGCTTGGCACCTCGATCGGCGTCAAGGGCCAGAGCCTGTCGGAGCAGGCCTGCCCGCGGCTGATCGAGGCGCGGGCGCTGATCAGGCAGGCCGGCCGTGAGGCCGACATCCTGCTTGCCGCCGATGGCGGCATCCGTCACGACACGGTGCCGCTGCTGCGCGCCGCCGGAGCCGACACCGTGGTGCTGGGCTCGCTCGCCTTCGGCGATCCCGACCTCGCGCAGCGCATAGCCTGGCTGCACGGACTGAAGGCCGCCGCCTGATGAGCACTCTTGCGCTCGCCTTCGATCTCGGCGGCACGGAGCTGCGCGGCGCGCTGGTGGAGCGCAGCGGCGACGTCGTGGCGCGCGTCTCGGCGCCGACGATGGCCGGCGCGGGAGCGGAAGCGGTGATCGGCCAGATCATCGCGCTGGCGGACAGGCTGCTCAACGAGCATCCGCAGGCAAGGGTCATCGGCATCGGCGCATGCGCGCCGGGCCCGCTCGACCCCAAGGCGGGCATCGTCATCGGGCCGCCGACGCTCGCCGGCTGGCACAATGTGCCGCTGATCGACATCTTAAGCCGGCAGTTCGGCCTGCCGGTGCGGCTGGAGAACGATGCCAATGCCGCGGCGCTCGGCGAATGGCGCTTCGGCGCCGGGCGCGGCGCGGGCTCGCTGGTCTTCGTCACCGTGTCGACCGGCATCGGCGGCGGCGTGGTCGCCGACGGTCATATCTACCACGGCAGGCGCGGGCTCGCCGCCGAGATCGGCCACATGACGATCACCGGCGAAGGCGACCGCTGCTTCTGCGGCAATGTCGGCTGCTTCGAAGCGGTAGCCTCCGGCACCGCGCTCGGGCGCCGGGCGACGCGGCTCACCGCGCCGGGCGACGGGTCGCTGCTCAGGCGGCTTTCCGGCGACGGGGACGTCTCCGCCCGCCATGTCGTCGAGGCCGCGCGGGCGGGCGATGCGGCGGCTCGCGAGCTTATCGAGGCGGAGGCGCGGTGGCTGGGCATCGGCTTCACCAATCTCCTGCATCTCTATTCGCCGGACCTGATCGTGATGGGCGGCGGCCTGTCCAACGGTTTCGACCTTCTGGCGCCGGGGATCAGGGCGACAGTCGAGCAGCGGGCGATGCAAGCCTATCGCGATGTGCCGATCGTGCCCGCCGAGCTCGGCGACCGCGCCGGACTGGTCGGCGCGGCAAGCCTGATCCTGTGGGAGGGCGAGCCGGGCACGGCGCTAGCGATGGGGCAGGACGAGGAGACGAAGAACGGCGCCGGCGGACAATCCGGCGTCAGGGAGGCAAGCCATGGCTGAGCTCAGGCTGCGCGGCGTGCGCAAATCCTACGGATCGGTGGAGATCATCAAAGGCATCGATCTCGATGTCGCCGACCGCGAATTCGTCGTCTTCGTCGGCCCGTCCGGCTGCGGCAAGTCGACCTTGCTGCGCATGATCGCGGGACTGGAGAAGATCACCGCCGGCGACCTCACCATCGACGGCGCTCGCGCTAACGACATCGACCCGTAGGAGCGCGGGCTCGCCATGGTGTTCCAGTTCTACGCGCTCTATCCGCATATGAGCGTGGCGGAGAATTTGGGCTTCGCGCTCAAGATCGCCGTCGTGCCGATGCAGGAGCGCGAGCGCAAGGTCAAGGAAGCGGCCGACGTGCTGCAGCTTGCGCATCTGCTCGACCGGCGGCCAAAGGCGCTGTCGGGCGGCCAGCGTCAGCCCGTCGCTATCGGCCGCGCCATCGTGCGCAACCCGAAAGTCTTCCTGTTCGACGAGCCGCTGTCCAATCTCGACGCCGCGCTTCGCGTCAGCATGCGTCTGGAGCTGATGCGCCTGCACGAGCAGCTGAAGGCAACGATGATCTATGTCACGCACGACCAGATCGAAGCCATGACCATGGCCGACAAGATCGTGGTGCTGAACGGCGGCCGCATCGAGCAGGTCGGCTCGCCGCTCGACCTCTACAGCCGGCCGGCCAACATTTTCGTTGCCGGCTTCATCGGCTCGCCGAAGATGGACCTGGTCAAGGTGAAGGTGGTCTCGGCTGCATTGGCGTCAGCCTGCCGGGCGGCAGGACGCTCACCGTGCCTGCCGATGCGGGCGGCGCCAAGGCCGGCGAAGAGCTTTTGCTCGGCATGCGGCCGGAGCATCTCAAGATCGTATCCGACGGACCGTTCAAGGGACAGGCAGCACTCGCGGAGCGACTCGGCAGCCTGACCATCTTCCATATCGAAGTCGCGCCCGACGTCTCGCTGGTGGTGCAGGCCGAAGGCGGCGACGCCACGCCGCTGCACACGCCGATAGCGCTCGATATCGCGCCATCGGCTTGCCATCTGTTCCGCACCGATGGGCCCACGCTGACGCCGCTTCGTTCGGCTTGATCCTACTGCAAGTACACCGAGATCATAGAGCGGATGAAGGAGAGCGGAGGGAACTGAGCCCGCCGCCTGCTTCCTGGTCGCCGGCGCCCGGCAGGGCCTTGGGCTGAGGACGCGCCAGCAAATAGAAGGCGGCGACATGCGTGATCATCAGCAGGGGGACATAGAGGATCGGGATCGCGTAGGTGGCGCCCAGTTGTCCCGCAAGGTCCGGAAGGCCGAGCACGGTGCCGTGGTAATAGTCGACGACAAGGTCGACCGTCCCCACCAGGTTGAAGGCGACGACGGACGGCCAAAAGATCGTGGGCCGCCTAACGGCAAGCAGCGCCAGCATGGCCAGCAGTCCGGTCGCGAAGTCGCCATAGGCGGCAAAGGCAGCGAAGCCGGCGGGCAGGTTCGGACCAACCACGCCCGGAAGCAGGAAGACCAGCCCGAAGAAGCGGAAGCTGTGCAGCGTGGCGATCGCGCGCTGCGCCTCGACGCCGTCCATGAGCTTGAGCCTCGGCCAAATGTATGCGCCGAAGCAAAGCAGCCACGGCACATAGCCCAGGACGAGATGGATGTTGAAGATCGTCGCCGGCGACATTTTCTGTCTCCTTTCAGCTCTTGGCTGGAACGGCTTCGAACACGGCGGTGAGGACACCCACCCGGCCTTCCATGAGATTGCGGCCGAGATTGGTGGCGAAATCCGCGAAACCCGACCCCATGACGACGCCGAGATTCAGCGAAGGCGGCGGTCCAGATGCCCGCAGCTCTGCGAACCAGGCCTTCGCAGCCGCGGTGTCGTCCTGCTGGACAAGCGTGGCGAAACCCGCCTGCTCGATCGCCTCGCGCGTCGCGGCGACCGAAAGCAGAAAGCTCTCCCCCGACGTCTTTGCCCAGGGAACGGGATAGTGCGGATCGCCGCCGTTCAGCACCACGTCGAAGGTCGCGAACTTTCCGCCTGGCTTCAGAACGCGCCTTATTTCGCGATAGAGCCGAGGCCGGTCGGCAATGTTCATCGCCACATGCTGCAGCAACACGACATCGAAACCGCCGTCATCGAGCGGAAGCGCCAGCGCGCTGCCGGCCCTGAACGACACTTGTCCGCCCTGCCCGGTCCGTCCGGTCAGATACTGCGCGGCTTCGACGAATGGCTCGCTGAGGTCGATACCCACGATGTCGCAGCCGTAGGTCGCGGCGAGAAACCGGGCCGGACCACCCACCCCCGACCCAACGTCGAGGACCGACATGCCGGCCGTGATGCCGGCCAATTTGGCAAGCTCCGCGGTCGCGGCGAGCCCGCGAGTGTGGAACTGGTCGAGGGTCGCCAGTTGCTCGGGCTTCAACCGCTGCTCCTCAGGCCCCAATACAGCCAGCGCCGTCTTCAGTCGCTCGGTCAGGCCGGTCGCGCCGTAGTGATCGCTTACGCGATCGATGTCGTCGCTCATCGTCATTTTCCTCCAGGCTTGTCACGACAGACATAGGACGCCTTTCGGCCGGCAACCATCCGCGATAATGTCGATAGGCTATGAAGCAGAACTTCACAGTCCGGCACGGCGCACTCGACGGCGTCGAGGCGTTCCTGAGCGTCGCCAGGCACCGCAATTTCCGCAAGGCGGCGGCGGAGCTCAACGTCACGCCGTCGGCGATCAGCCAGGCGGTGCGGACATTGGAAGCACGCATCGGGGCCGCGCTCTTCACCCGCACGACGCGCAGCGTCGGCCTGACCGAAGCCGGCGAGCGCTTCTTCGCGCGCGCCCGGCCCGCATTCGAGGAATTGATAGCCGCAAGCGAGATCGCGCGCGAAATCGGCCAGCGGCCGGCCGGACTCTTGCGCCTCTCGGTACCGCCAGCGGTGATGCCGATCGTGCTGGAGCCGATGATCGCGTCCTTCTGCCAAGCCTATCCAGAGATCGAGCTGGAGATTGTTGCAAGCGGCGAGCTGGTCGACCTGGCAGCCGAGGGATTCGACGCTGGCATCCGGCTCGGCGATCTCATCGCTGCCGACATGATCGCGGTTCGACTGACACCGCCATTCCCAATGGTCGTTGTCGGCAGTCGCGACTATTTACGCGACCGAACGATACCCGAGCGCATCGAGGACCTGCGCGATCATGCCTGCCTGCGCATGCGTCGATCGAATGGTTCAGTCGCGCCGTGGCGCTTCGTCAAAGGCAACAAGACGATCGAGGCAATCGTCACCGGACCGCTCATTGCGCACGACTACCCCACGCTCCTTGGCGCCGCGATCCAGGGCGCCGGCCTTGCCCAAGTGCCCAGTCCGATCGCCAGGTCGGCGATCGCGGACGAGCGGTTGCAGGAGATGCTCGGTCCCTATGCCGTGACCTCGCCAGGGATCTTCCTCTATTACCCGGAACGGCATCAGGTTCTGCCAAAGCTGCGCGCATTCATCGACCACATCAGGCGTCAGGACGGCGCCGCGGCTTCCCGAAAACGGCCACGTGGGCGGCAGGGTCAGTCCTGACGTATCGGACAAGTCTTGGCTAATGGGGCTTCCGGGCCGCTGCGAGCATCTACTCCCTGGCACGCCAGGAAAGGAACCTGCGGATCTCGTCCCGTTTGTCTTCCGACGTGTTCCCTTGCTGCCGACCGGAGCGGTCCAGCGGACCGGCTCTGAGCACCTCATCGTCCTGCCCGTTTCCTTTCTGCGGCCGCCAGGAGGTCGACGAAGGCGCGCACCTTGGCCGGCCTATAGCGAGCTGGCGGAAATACGGCATGGATGCCGCCGGTGGGCAAGGCCCAGTCGGCGAATACCCGCACAAGACGACCTGCGGCGATTTCGTCCTCGACAGCGAAATCGGGGAAGATGCCGAGCCCGATGCCTGCGAGCACGCACGCCTGCACGGCCGGCGTCTTGTCGCAGACGACGATCGGATTGAGTTCCGTCAGCACCGTCTCGCCGTCCTTCGAAAACAGCCATTGGCCAACGCCGCGCAGCTGCGCATTGGCGACCCATGGCAGGGATTTCGCAAGCCTGGGGTTAGCATTTGGCGGGAGGCCGGCGGCAAACCTGGGTGTCGCGACGACGACCTGCTCCAGGGTTCCCAGCCGCCGTGCCTGGTTGCTGGAATCGGCAAGCCAGCCGATGCGGATGCCGAGGTCGATCTGCTCGTCGACCAGATTGCTGATGGCGTCGTCGAAGATCGCCTCGACCTTCATCTTCGGATATTTCCTCAGATATTCGGCAATGGTCGGGGCCACCACTTTCGCACCGTAATCGAGCGACGTGGTGAGACGCAGCGTTCCCGTCGGCTTGCCGGTGCTTTGCGAGATGTCGCCATAGGCGGCTTCCGCCTCGCGCAGGATGATGGCCGCGCGATCGTAGAACAGACGCCCCTCCTGCGTCGCGGTCACGCGCCGTGTCGTCCGCCGCAGCAAGGTCGCGCCGAGTTCCTCTTCCAGCTTGCTTACCTGATGGCTGACCACGGCCTTGGCGACATCGAGGCGGTCGGCGGCGGCGGTGAAGGATCCGGTCTCCACGACGGTGGTGAAGTAGACGAGCCGGTTGAGGTTCAGAAGGTCGGCCATCGGTAATTGTCTGATCTGATCGGACAGTTTGTATGATTGATCGCGGTTTTTCGCAACCGGCCAAACTGCCATCTAGCCCGGAGATGACGTACCCGGACGAGACGGCCATGACCAACGCCACCGTGACCTATCTTTTCGACCCGCTTTGCGGCTGGTGCTACGGCGCCACGCCGATGCTGGACAGGCTCGCGGCGGGAGGCGTCGAGCTTGACCTGCTGCCGACCGGCCTGTTCTCCGGCGCCGGCGCCCGGCCACTGGACGCGGGCTTCGCTGCCCATGCCTGGGCCAACGACCAGCGCATCGAGCGGCTGAGCGGACAGGTTTTCAGCCAAGCCTATCTCGATAATGTGCTCAACGTGCGCGGCACGCTGCTCGATTCCGGCGCGGCAACGCTCGGCATCAGTGCGGCCGGTCTCGAGGATCCTCGGCGACGGCTCCCGGCCCTGAAGGCGATCCAGCACGCCCGCTATGTCGACGGCCGCGACATCGTCACGCCGAGCGGTGTTGCCGCGGTGCTGGCCGACGCCGGCATGGCGGACGCGGCAAGGCTCGTCTTGGCCCCAACGGACGACCTGCTTGGCGCCGACCGCGACCTGGTCGGGCGCGGACGCGCTCTGTTCCAGAGGCTCAATGCCAACGGCGTTCCATCGCTGGCCGTCATCCGCAACGATGCGGCGCGCCTCATCGGCTCGAACGCGCTCTTCGGCAGCTACGACAATCTCGTCGCCCATCTCCAGGCGGCCTGATCCCGATCCTCCCCAAGCAGAAAGGAACTTCCATGAAGATCGCACTTATCGGCGCGTCCGGCCAAGTCGGCTCGCGCCTGCTCAAGGAACTCTCCGATCGCGGACACGCCATCACCGCAATCGCGCGCAACCCGGAGAAGATCGCTGCACTGCCTGGCGTCACCGCCGTGAAAGGCGACGCCTTCGACAAGGACGGCCTCGCCTCGCTGATCAAGGGGCATGACGCGGTGATCAGCTCGGTGCATTTCACGGCCAGCGATCCCGACACGCTGATCGCGGCGGTACGGGCCTCGGGTGTGAAGCGCTACCTCGTCGTCGGTGGCGCCGGCAGCCTCGAGGTCGCGCCGGGCAAGCGCCTGGTCGACACACCGGAATTCCCAGCTATCTACAAGGGCGAGGCGCTCAAGGGCGCCGACTTCCTGGAAAAGCTGAGGACGGTGAACGAGCTCGACTGGACCTTCCTGTCGCCGTCGGCGCTGTTCGTGCCCGGCGAGCGGACGGGAAAGTTCCGGCTGGGCAAGGATACGCTTCTGACCACCGACAAGGGCAGCAGCATCTCCTTCGAGGACTATGCCATCGCCATGGCCAATGAGATCGAGAAGCCCGAGCACATCAGGCAGCGCTTCACCGTCGGCTACTGAGGCGGCGAGGTTTCCGATTTACAGTGGCGGTCCGCCGGAGCGGCGGGCCCACTAAAGCGCTTCGCGCAGAAACGGATTCAGGCGACGCGCTTTAGATCTTTGTTTTGATGCATGTCGTTTTCGCAAAACCGCTGCACACTTTTGCGCGACATGCATTAAAGCGCATCGCGATCTTTCAGATTCGCTTGATGCGCTTTAGGTTTTTGATTTTACGCATGTCTTTATCCCGAAACCGGTTCCCACTTTCGGGAGACATGCTTTAGACGCGCAGCAGATCCGCCAGGCTGTCCGATTTCTCCACCTTGTCGGTGAGGTCGAGCCCGGACAGCAGATCGACCAGATGGCTGTTCATCAGGGCCGCTGCATCAGCGCTGTCGCCGGCCTCGATCGCGTCGACCAGCGCGTGATGGGCGTGCTTCTCGCAGGTCGCGTCGCGGCGCTTCCAATAGAGCGCGATGATCAGCGAGGAATGCGAGACGAGGTCGCGCACGAAGTTGGTGAACACCGAATGCGCGGCGATCTCGGCGATGCCGACATGGAAGCGCGCCGACAGCATGATGGCGTCGCTGTCGCGGCCGGCATGCAGCGCCTCGTGCTCCTTCTCGAGATGCTTCCGCAGTTGCACGATGTCGGACGGCACCGCCGCCTTGGCGGCGAGCGCCGCCACCTTGGGCTCGATCAGCGCCCGCGCCTCGAACACCTCACGCGCCTCGACCTTCGAGGGCTGGGCCACGAAGGCGCCGCGATTGGGCTCCAGCCGCGCCAGGCGGTCATGGGCAAGGGCCTGCAGGGCAGCGCGGACGACGGTGCGGCTCACCGAATAGATCGAGGCGAGCTCGTCCTCCGGCAGCTTGGTGCCCGGGGCGAGACGATGGCTCACGATGGCATCCCTCAGCCCATAGTAGATCGGCGACCAGCGCGCTGCCGGCCTGTCGTCGCGATCGTCTTCCCTGAGTATCGTCAACATGCTTTCAATGCGCAGGCCCGATCCGGCCTGATCTGCCCCCAAATCGCCAGCAGCCCGTCCAATCTAATGGCGCTCGCGCCCCGGTCAATCCCGAGGGATTCGACCTCCACGACCGGCGCTAGCCGTGCGAACCGGCGCCTAGCGGCGAGGCCGAAGCAAATATGCCGGCGAAACGCTTGCCGCGGGGGGCGGCATAGCCGCCGATCTTCGACGTCCGCAAGCCGACCCTGAACAGGCCTTCGGCCAGCGTGACCGCGCAGACGACGCCGTCGAGCACCGGAACGCCGTGCTCTTCCGAGAGGCTGTGCGCGAGATCCGCCATGCCGGCGCAGCCCAGCACGATCGCCTCGGCCTGATCCTCTCGGATGGCGCGCGCGATCTCCTCCGATATCCTGTGTCTTGCGTTCGAGCCCGGCCGTTCGAGTTCGAGCACGGCGACTTCGGACGAGCGCACCTTCGCGCAGCGCGAGGCGAGGCCGTATTTCGCCAGATTGTGCTCGATGGCGGGAACCGAGCGGGCGAGCGTGGTGACGACGCTGAACCTGCCGGCGACCAGGCTGGCGAGATGGAAGGCCGCCTCGCCGATGCCGATGACCGGAGCCTCGGTGGCGCAGCGCGCGGCATCGAGCCCGGTGTCGTCGAAACAGGCGATGACATAGGCATCCGCAGCCGGCGCCTTACCCATCTCGGTGATGATACCGGGGATGGCGAAGACCTCGTCGAAATAGCCCTCGATGCTCGGCGGACCGTCGGCCGGATTGACGGCCACGATTTCGGTGCCCGAGGACGCGACGCTTTCCGCCGCCTTGCCGATCTTGGCGGTCATCGATTGGGTCGTGTTGGGGTTGATGACGAGTATGCGCATCAAAATCAGCCTCAGATCTCGCCGCCGAGATAAAGACGCTTGACCCGGTCGTCGCTCAGCAATTCGGCGGAGTTGCCGCTCAGCGCGACGCTGCCGGTGGTCAGCGCGTAGGCGCGCTGCGAGATGCGCAGCGCCATGCGAGAGTTCTGCTCCACCAGGAGAACGCTGACCTTCTCGTCCCGGTTGATCGCGACGATCGAGCGGGCGATGTCCTGGACGAGCTTGGGCGCGACACCGAGCGACGGCTCGTCGAGCAGCAAAAGCTTCGGCTTCGCCATCAGCGCGCGGCCGATGACCAGCATCTGCTGCTCGCCGCCGCTCATCGTGCCGGCAGCCTGCGAGAAACGCTCCTTCAGCCGGGGGAAGCGCCCCAGCACCATCTCCATCGAGGCAGCGATCTCAGCCTTACTGGAGCGTGTGAAGGCGCCCATCAGGAGGTTGTCCCTGACCGTCATGTAAGGGAAGACGCGGCGCCCCTCCGGCACCATGGCGATGCCCATCTTGACGATCTCGTCAGGGGCGGCGCCGTCGATGCGCTTGCCGCTGTAATGGATCTCGCCCGACCTGATCTTGCGCAGGCCGGTGATGGCGCGAAGGATCGACGACTTGCCGGCGCCATTGGCGCCGATCAGGGCGACGGTCTCGCCTTCATTGACCTCGAGCGAGACGCCCTTCAGCGCGTAGACATGATCGTAATAAAGCTCGACACCGGCGAATTTCAGGATCTGGTTCATAGGCCGATCGCCTCGTCTTCGCTGCCGAGATAGGCTTCAATGACCTTCTCGTTGGCCTGGATTTCCGGCGGCGTTCCCTCGGCGATCTTCTGCCCGAAATTGAGGACCACGATGCGGTCCGAGATCTTCATCACGGCCGGCATGTCATGCTCGACCAGCAGGATGGTGAGGCCGAGATCGCGAAGGCGCCGCACCATCGCCACCATGCGCATCGTCTCGTCGTGGTTCATGCCGGCGAAAGGCTCGTCCAGCAGCAGGATCGACGGGTTCGTGGCGAGGCCGATGGCGATGCCAAGCGCCCGCAAATGGCCGTGCGGCAGGTTGTGGGCGGTCTCGCCGGCAAGCGAGGCCAGGCCGAGCAGCGCCAGGATCTCGTCGGCCGATTGGCCGAAGGCCGCCTCGTCGGCCTTGGCCGTGCCCGTGCCGAGGAAGAAGCCGAACAGGTTCGCCCTTGAGCGCAAATGGTGAGCGATAATGACGTTGTCGCGCACGCTCATATTCTTGAAGATCGTCGTTTCCTGAAAGGTTCGCACGACGCCCTTGCGGGCGGCGATGTGCGGCGCGAGGTTCGAGATACGCTCGCCCTTCAGGCGCACTTCGCCGGATGTCGGCCTGAGGAACGACGAGATCAGCTTGAACAGCGTCGATTTGCCGGCACCGTTGGGGCCGATGACCGAGAGGATTTCCTTCTCGCGCACCGAGAAGGAAACGTTGTTGACGGCGACAAGACCGCCGAAGCGTTTCGTCAGGCCTGAGACTTCGAGCATGTCAGCCATGGCTCAACCCTTCCGGCTCGGGAGGGCGAGGCTGAGCAGCCCATTGGGTAAGACAAGCATCAGCACGATCATCAGGCCCGAGTAGATCAGGAGCTGGAACTCGCCGGTCTGGAAGAGCAGGTCCCAGCCGAAATAGAGCACCAGCGTGCCGAGCATCGGCCCGAACACGTAGCCAAGACCGCCGAGGAAACAGTTCAGCATGAAGTTGACGGAATCGGTGACAGTGAAACTCGACGGATAGATCGATTGCGAAATGGCAGCGAAGATCGCGCCGGCGACACCGCCGAAGAAGGACGAAACGGCGTAGGCGATGACACGCAGATAGGCGATGTTGACGCCGATGGACGAGGCCAGTTCCTCGTTTTGCTGCAGCGACTGGCAGAGCTTGCCGATACGCGAATGAACCAGCCGGTACATCACCGCGAAGCAGACCACCATGAGCGTGACCGCCAGCAGGTAGAAGGCCAGGCGGGGATTCTGCACCGTGGCGAAATCGGGAATGATGGTGAGGCCGAAGACCGAGAGCGCGCCGGGCAGCGGGATGCTGACGATGCCCTTGGCGCCGTTGGTGATCGGCAGTGCCAACGCCAGGAGCCGCGCGACCTCGGTCAGCGTCAGCGTCACCATGGCGAAGTAGACCCCGCGCAGGCGCAGGATCGGCAGGCCGATGAGCACGCTTGCTGCCGCGCAGAACAGGCCTGCGACCGGCAGCGTCGGCCAGAACGACCAGCCGTGGTTCATTACGAGGATGGCCGACACATAGCCGCCCATCAGCGCATAGGCGCCCTGGCCGATATTGATCCGGCCGATATAGAAGGTGAGCCACACGCCGGCGCTGGCGATGCTGAGCAGCGCCACGGAGGTAAGCGTGTAATAGAGGTCGGTGCGGCCGCTCGCCGCGATCAGAACCGGCACGGCGATAAAGACGATCGCCAGGAAGACAGCGACCGAGGCGATCTTCACGCTGAGCATCATGGCAGGATGCGTCATGGCACGATCAACCCCACGGCTTGCCCATCAACCCGTTGGGGCGGATCGACAGGAACACCATCAGCGCAGCAAAGATGGCGAGGTAGGTGACGTCACCATACTGACGCAGCACGGTAAGGCCGATCGACTCCATCATGCCGAGAATGAAGCCACCGGCGATGGCGCCGCCCACGACGCCGGCGCCCCCGATCATCACCATCAGGAAGGCCTTGATCGAGATCGGCCCGCCGATGCCGGAATTGACGCCGGTAATTGTGACCAGAAGGCCGCCGACGATGCCGGCCAGCATGGCGCCCATGGCAAAGCCGATCATCGAATAGCGATCGACCTTGACGCCCATCAATTGCGCGGCGACGCGATCCTGGGCCAGCGCCCGCATGGCTCGCCCGACCCGGCTGTACTGCATGTAGAGGACGAAGGCCGCGATGAAGATCAAAGCGAGGGCGCCGACGACCAGACGGTCGTAAGGCATGATGATGCCGCCCTCGTTGAAAACGCCTTTGACGATCTTGGGAACGCCGCGCTGCTTCTCACCGAACAACAGCAGGATGACCGCGTCGAAAAAGAAGGCTGTCGCCGCGGCGAGCAGCATCGTGCTTTCCTCGCGCAAGCTGCGCCTGATGACGGTGCGGAAGAGGAATTTCTCCATCAGCGCGCCGATCACGGCGAGCGTCACACCGGACGCCAGCAGCGCCACGACGAAAGGCAGGCCGATCTGGCCGTAGATGGTGTAGGTGATGAACCCGCCCAGAACATACATCTGCCCGTGGGCGAAATTGAGCACGTTCATCAGGGCGAAGATCAGGGTAAGCCCCAGCGCGATCAGCGCATATTGGGCACCGAGATACAATCCGTTGGCGATGACCTGTTCCATAGAGACCTTCGATCATCCGCGGGGTCCGAGCATCGCCCGGACCCCCGGCATTCGGGAGGAAGTAACCTTAGGAACCTAACCCTAGTCGACGGAGCCGACGAACAGGGTCTGGAAAGCACCATCCTTGTATTCGTTGACTACCATCGGCACGGCGAGCTGTCGCTTCTGGCCGAAGGAGGTCGAGCCGACATAGCTCAGCTTGGCGTCGCCCTTCAGGAAGGGATTGGGCGCCGAGAACGTGTCCATGGTCTTCTTGAATTCCGCGACGTCGTTGATTGCCGCCGGATTGGCCTTCAACGTGTCGAGGATGTATTCGAGCGCATAGACCTTGGTGTTGGACTCATCGTTGTACTCGCCGAACATCTTGGTGTAGCGGGCGACGAACTCCTTCATCTCGTCGGACGCGATTTCCGGCGTGGAGGCACCGCCGACGGAGATGAAGCCGTTGGCGTATTCGCCGGCACCCTCCTGAAGAACCTTGGCGTCCTGCGCCGTTTCGGTCGAGATCAGGCCCTCATATCCAAGTTCTCGGGCGGCACGGATGAGCAGCGGCGCGTTGGCCGGCGCGACACCGGACAGCACCAGCAGGTCGGGCTTCAGCGCGACGATCGGCGTCAGCACCGGCGTGAAGTCGCGGGTGTCGTTCTGGTAGGTGTCGTTCTGGGCGACGACCTGAAGCCCGAGCGCCTTGGCCGCCTCGACGCCGCTGTCGCGCTGGCTGAGCGGATCGGATTCGTTCGCGGCAACAAAGGCAATCGTCTTCACGCCCTTGTTTTCCTTGAGGAATTTGTAGATCGCCGGGCCCGACTGATAGTTGGCGATCATGCCGAGCACGGCATTCGAAGCCGGCTTCTGGTAGAGCGCCTTCGGGAAGGCATAGGGGAAATAGATGATGCCGTTGGCCTCGGCGACGGGGCGCACCGCGGCGGCGCCGTCATCGACATTCGGCCCGACGACATAGTGGATGCCTTCCTGCGCCATCTTCTCCATGCCGGCGATGGCGCGCTTGGGGTCCTTCTGGTCGTCGAAGGTGACGATGTTGATGTTGTAGGTGTCGTCGCCGATCTTGACGCCGCCTTTTTCGTTGAGCCAGGCGGCGCGCGTCTGCATCGAGCGCACGTTCGACGTGCCCCAGGCGGCGGCGGGGCCGCTGGTGACGCCAACGAAGCCGATTTTCAGTTCCTTGTTTCCGGCTTGCGCGGACGGGATGGCAATAGCGGCAATGGCCAGGGTGGAGACGGCGCCAAGCACCATCGATTTCAGAGTCGAGCGTCGGTTGATCATCTGCGGTTCCCTTCTGGTTATCGCGCCTTGTGTTTTTCGTTGGATGGCGCGGATAGCCTAAGGGAAACCGCCTGCGACAGATTGTCAACATCTTTCTTAATTATTGTATACAATATTTGGATCAGGTGTGTGCGATGGCTCGCAGCTGTGCGCAGCGCAACCGCCGACATCAGGCGGGCACGCCTCGGCGAACCCGATCAGCACATGATGGAGAGGGGCAAAGCAGGCGCGCCTTATCGAGGCCGGGCCTGTGAGCGGCTATTTTCCGCAATGATGGTCGTTGATCTTGTTCAGCGCGTTCGCATCCGGCCCCGTGCGGTTATAGGAGCAGGCGCCCGCCGCCGTGGTCACCAGCATGGCATCGTAATAACGCGGACCGCCGAACAGGATGTCGATGAGGTCGCCTTCGGCCGGAACGTAGCGTTCGCGCTCGACCAGCCGGTCATGATACCGGTGGCCTGCGAATGCCGGGGCGGATACGCCAATGGCCGTGGCCAGAACGAGAGCGGAGATAGCAAGGTATTTCGTCATCGGCGACACCCTTCTGCCCATACCGATTACCAACATATCCAAAATCGCCAGCGAGGCAAAAGTTCCTTCCGAGCCTTTATGCAAACGGCAATTGGTACGCTTCGGCCGACGGCCAGACGCCTTCGCTAATGCAGATGCCTCAGCTTGTCGGGATTGCGCATCACATAGATCGCGGTGATCTTGCCGTCCTCGATGTCGAGCGCGGTCGTCTGGAGCTCGCCATCGGACTCGAGCGTGACGAAACCCGGCAAGCCGTTGACGAAGCCGAAGCGGACGAGCTGCGAGCGATTGTCCTTAAGCCACGCGACGACGGTCTCGTATTGCTTGATGACCGCATCGTAGCCGAAGACCGGCGCGATAGCCGCAGGACGCTTGCCGCCGCCGTCGGCATGGGCGCTGACATCGGCGCTGAGCATGGCGCCCAGCGCCTTCATGTCGCCGCTGCGCGAGGCGTTGAAGAAGGCCTCGGCAAGCTCGAGGCCGCGCTCTTGCTCGACCTGGAAGCGAGGCCGCGCCTCGCGGACATGATTGCGCGCGCGGGCGGCGAGCTGGCGGCAGGCCGCAGCGTCGCGCTCGATCTCTGCCGCGACCTCCTCGAATTCCAACCCGAACACGTCGTGCAGCAGGAAGGCCGCCCGCTCGAGCGGCGACAGGCGCTCCAGCGCCAGCATCAGCGGCAAGGTGACGTCATCCGGTTCGCCGTCTTCGACGACGGGATCGGGAAGCCATGTGCCGACATAGGTCTCGCGCTGATGGCGGGCGGATTTGAGCTGATCGAGGCAGAGGCGCGTGACCGTGCGGCGCAGGAAGGCTTCCGGCTGGCGCACACCGGCGCGGTCGGCCCTCATCCAGCGGATGAAGGCCTCCTGCACCACGTCCTCGGCATCAGCCACCGAGCCCAGCATGCGGTAGGCGACCCGCATGAGCTTCGGGCGCAGCGGTTCGAACTCCGCCGCCGCGCCCTTGGATGACGGTTCCGCCATCAAGCGGCGGCTGCCTTGTTGGAGGCCTTCGCATTGGCGGCCTTCAGGGCCGCGGGGTCGACGAAGCCGCCGAAGCCGACCGCGATGCGGTTCCAGCCGTTGATGATGTTGATCATCAAGGTGATCTTCACCCGTTCCTCCTCGGTGAAATGGTCCTTCAGCGCCTCATAGGCGGCCTCGTGCGTATGGCCTTCGCTGATGCGCGTCAGCGCCTCGGTCCAGCCGAGGGCCGCGCGTTCGCGATCGGTATAGCACGGCGCCTCGCGCCAGGCCGCCAGCAGGTAGACCCGCTGCTCGGTCTCTCCGCGTTCGCGGGCATAGGTCGTGTGCATGTTGATGCAGTTGGCGCAGCCGTTGATCTGGGAGGAGCGGATCTCGATGAGCTCGGCGAGAGCCGGATCGAGGCTGGCGGAAATCGCGAGCGAGGCGCGGTGCCACTCCTTCATCAGCGACGGGGCGGCGGCAAGGGGGTCAAGTCTGGCAGTCATGGTCGGTTCCTTTCGTTGGTTCCGACCTCAAGACGAGTGAGGCTGCGCCCAATGTGACATGGCGCCCGAATTTTTGCGCCCCAAGCCCCGCTACTCGAACGAGTAAGTGAACCCTTCCGCCGACGCGCCGACGGTGACCTTGGTCATCTTCGCGCCCTCGAGCGCGCGGTTGAGCACGCCGCGGCTGAGCTCCGGCAGCAGCGTGTTGGTGAGGATGGCGTCGATCATGCGGCCGCCGGACTCGATCTCGGTGCAGCGCGCCTTGACCAGGTCCATGACGCCGTCGCCGATCACCAGCTCGGCGTCGTTGGTAGCCCTGAGGCGTCGCGCGATCTTGGCGAACTGGTGACGGGTGATCGCCTCGATCATTGAATCCGACAGCGGATAGTAGGGAATGGTGACGACGCGACCGAGGAAGGCGGCAGGGAAGACCCTCAGCAGCGGCGCGCGCAAGGCCGCGTCTAGATCGTCGATGCCGGTCCGCACCGTGCCGTTCTTCGTCCGGTCCATGATGACGTCGGAGCCGACATTGGAAGTGAGCAGGATCAGCGTGTTCTTGAAATCGATGCGCCGACCTTCGCTGTCGTCCATCATGCCCTTGTCGAAGACCTGGAAGAAGATCTCGTGCACGTCGGGGTGGGCCTTCTCGACCTCGTCGAGCAGAATCACCGAATAGGGTTTTCTGCGCACCGCCTCGGTCAGGATGCCGCCCTTGCCGTAGCCGACATAGCCGGGCGGCGCGCCTTTCAGCGTCGAGACGGTGTGCGCTTCCTGGAATTCGGACATGTTGATGGAGATCAGGTTCTGCTCGCCGCCATAGAGCGTTTCGGCGAGCGCCAGCGCGGTCTCGGTCTTGCCGACGCCGGACGGGCCGCAGAGCAGGAACACGCCGACCGGCTTTTCCGGCGCGCCGAGGCCGGCGCGGCTGGTCTGCACGCGCTTGGCGATCATCTCCATCGCATGGTCCTGGCCGACCACCCGCTCGGACAGGGTCACGGCGAGCCTGAGGGCTTTCTCCGTTTGGCTGGACAGCATCCGTCCGGTCGGGATGCCGGTCCAATCCTGAACGACCGCGGCGACCGCATTGCGGTCGACCGACGGCAGGATCAGCGGCGTCTCGCCCTGCGCCGCGGCAAGTTCCGCCATCAGTTCGCGCAGCCGCGCGAGGTCGGCAGCGGAACCGGCCGATCCCTCGGCGATTGTCTCTGCAACAGCCTCCGCCTTGGCCACCTCGCCCCTGGCCGCTTCGCCCTTGGCTGCCTTGGCTTTCGAGCCCTTGGATTTCGCCGGCTTGGTTTCAGCCGCCTTGTTCTCCGGCGCCTTTGCCTCCGGAGTTTCGGACGCAGCCGGCGCAGCA
Organism: Mesorhizobium album; assembly: GCF_033977205.1. Classification (NCBI taxonomy): domain Bacteria; kingdom Pseudomonadati; phylum Pseudomonadota; class Alphaproteobacteria; order Hyphomicrobiales; family Phyllobacteriaceae; genus Mesorhizobium; species Mesorhizobium album. The sequence continues at coordinate 49,409 of NZ_JAVIIW010000015.1, forward strand.
GAAACGGTCTCACCGGCTTCGCCGGCCGCAGCCGCATCGAGCGGCACGCCCTCTCCGCGCAGCTTGGCGCGCAGGTCGAGGATTTCGCTCACCAGCGCCTTTTCGCGATCCCAGCGCGCCTGCGCGGCGGCTAAAGTCGTCTCGGTTTCGGCCAGCCCGACATCGACACGAGCCTGCCTGTCGGTAACGTCGATGCCGATTGCCGCCTCGCGGCCGATGATGCCGCGCTCGACCTCCAGCGCCTGACGGCGGCGCAGAATGTCCTCGACCTCGGCCGGCGTCGCATGCTGCGAGATCGCGACGCGGGCGCAGGCGGTGTCGAGCAGGCTGACGGCCTTGTCCGGCAGTTGCCGCGCCGGAATGTAGCGGTGCGAAAGCGCAACCGCCGCCTCGATTGCCTCGTCCAGGATCTGCACCTTGTGGTGCTGTTCCAGCACGCCGGCGACGCCGCGCAACATCAGCACGGCCACCGCTTCCGACGGCTCCTCGATCTTGACCACCTGGAAACGGCGCGTCAGCGCCGGGTCCTTCTCGATGTGCTGCTTGTATTCGGCCCAAGTCGTAGCGGCGACGGTGCGCAGCTCGCCGCGTGCCAGCGCAGGCTTCAGGAGATTGGCGGCATCGCCGGTGCCCGCAGCCCCGCCGGCGCCGATCAGCGTATGGGCCTCGTCGATGAACAGGATGATCGGAACCTCGGAGGCCTGGACCTCGTCTATGACGGCCTTCAGCCGCTTCTCGAACTCGCCCTTGACGCTGGCGCCCGCCTGCATCAGCCCGACATCGAGCATGCGCACGCTGACATTCTGCAGGGTCGGCGGCACGTCGCCCTGGGCGATGCGGAGCGCAAAACCTTCAACGACCGCCGTCTTGCCGACGCCCGCCTCGCCGGTCAGGATCGGGTTGTTTTGCCGGCGTCGCATCAGGATGTCGACGATCTGCCGGATCTCCGGATCGCGGCCAACGACCGGATCGATCTTGCCGTCGCGGGCGCGCTGGGTGAGGTCGGTGGCGTATTTGGCCAGCGCCGAATCCCCGCCCGGACCGCGCTTCATCGGCTTTTCATCGGCAGCCGCGGCAGGAGATGAGCCGGCTTCGAGTGAGCCCTCGGTTACGTCGGCAAAGCGGGAAATGACGCCGTCGGCGTCGATCTTGTCGAACTCGGCGCTGATCTTCGACACCAGGCCTTCCAGCACCGGCGTCTTCAGGCAGGCAAGCAGGATGTGGGAGCTTCGGACCTCTTCCACGCCGAACTCCAGCGTCGCCAGGTTCCAGCCCTCCTGGATGGCGTGAAAAATGTGGTCGGAGAATTCCTCCACAGAGGTGGCGCCATAGGGCAGCTTGTCGATGGCGCGGGTCATGTCCGCCGTCAGCCGGCTGACGTCCAGCCCGGCATCGGCGATGATCATCTGCACGTCCGAGCGCTCGGACAGCACCAGTTGCTGGATGAAATGGACGAGCTCGACATAGGGATTGCCGCGCAGCTTGGCCGTGTCGGCCGCGGCCTTGAAGGCGCGCACCCCCGTGGCATTGAGCTTGGCGACCAGTTCCTTACGCTTGAAGCTCTGCGATGACCGGCGCTGTTCCATCGAACCTGCTCCCGAAATCTGCCGACCGTACCCTGCCATATAAGCGGCCGCTTGACAAAGCGTGTAACGGATGGAGCGTCCCGATACGGTCTGGGCGGCATCTCCCGGTCACACAACTCCTGCATACCCCTGCAACAAACACCGGATTGGCGCCCGGGCTATGCGAGCCATTTCACATACCGGGCCGGGCAATCGCGCCATGGGTTTCGCCGACGAAAGCGGTCGTGTTTAGCTTCCGTTAGTTTTTGAGCAGCTGCTCAATTGTGGTAGAGTGAGACCGTGTGATAACGTCGCGTCACATAGGGGTCTCAGGGCCGCTGGCTGGGGGTTAGTGTGATTGATCTCGCACTCTGGCTGAATCCTCTGAACGGTGAGAATCCGTCGGGAGAGGACTTGCGCAACGACCCGGCCTTTCACGAGCTGGAGCGCCTGACCGAGCCCCAGATCAAAGTTATTCATGACGGCAACAACAAGCCCACCTCGCAATCCAGCCCGGTCGACTGGGCGGCTGTCCTCGACAAGGCTGAAGAGCTTCGCGCCCGTGGCCGGGACCTGCGCCTGCTGGTCATCGTCGCGCGCGCTTTAGCCAACGAGGAAAGGCTGGCGGGCCTCGCGCAGGGCCTGACCCTGATCGCCAGGACATTCGACCAGTATTGGGAGACGATGCATCCTGCGTTGCGGGCGAGCGCGCAGCCGCGCGACGCCGCCTTGCGCCGCATCAATGCGCTCCTCGATCTCCAAAACACCCAAGGAGGCCTGCTGGCAAACCTGCGCGAGACGATCTTCTTCTCGCCGCGCCAGATCGGACCGATCAGCGGACGCGACCTGGAACAGGGCGCGCTCGACGAGCGCGTCATGCTCCAGGAGGCGGCTTCGGGGCTGAACGCGGCCGAGAAGGCGGCGCTGACGAGCGCCCACAGCCAGCTTTTGAACCGGGTGCGCAGCGGCTGCGCGGCGCAGATCGACCAGGCCGGCGACGCGATGACGATGCTGCTCACCGATGCCCGCGCGGCGATCGCCGCACTCGACGAGGTGGACGCCGCCCTCAACAGGCGCATCGACGGCAACGGCCCGACCATCCCGGAATTGAGACGCTTCCTGCAGCGTTTGCTGACGACGCTTGAGCGGAATTCGGCCGCCGGCACTGCTGCAAACGGCGCCGCAAAGCCCTCGCCGCAACCGGCGGAACCGGCAGCGCCCGCCCCGAACGGTCATGGCGGCGAAAGGATGGGAGGAGCCGAAACGATGGCAAGTGTCGCAGGTTATGCGGAACCGAGCGCCGGACTGCCCGACCGGATCACCTCGCGCGACGACGTCGTCAAATGCCTCGACCTCGTCGTCGCCTTCTACGATCGCACCGAGCCTTCGAGCCCGATACCGCATCTCGCCCGCCGCGTGCGCCGCATGGTGCACATGGATTTCGTGGAACTGATGGAAGATCTCGCCCCGTCGGGGCTGAAGGAGTTCCGGCTGCTTGCCGGTGTCCCCGATCCCAAGAAGCCGGCCCAGAAGGATGAAAGGTAACAAGCATGCCAGCAGAGAGCAAAGCGAAGGTCATCGAAAGAAACCGCGCCCCGCGCGTGCAGATCGCCTACGACGTTGAGACCTACGGCAGCCCGACGACGATCGAACTGCCGTTCGTCATGGCCGTGATGGCCGATCTTTCCGGCGCTTCACAGACCAAGGAAGCGATGAAGTCGGTTCTGGACCGCACCCTCATTGAAACCGACGCCAACCGCTTCCCGAAATTCATGGAGGCCATGGGGCCGCGCGTGAAGGCGCGGGTGAAGAACACGCTGCCCCAGGCCGAGGGTGCTGAGCGGGACGAAGAGCTCGCGATCGATCTCACCTTTTCGAAGATCGGCGATTTCGCGCCGGACAAGATCGCCGAGCAGGTTCCGCAACTGGCAGAGATCCTGAAGATGCGCCGGCAGCTCGAAGAGCTGCTCGGCTTCATGGACGGCCGCGTCGACGCCGAGAAGCGCATCGCGCAGCTTCTGAACAACGAGCCGCTGCTGAGCAAGATCGCCGCCCAGGCGATCTCTGACGGCAAGGGCGAGGAGTAAGTCATGGTTGAACAGCAAAAGACCGCAGCCGCCACCGCCGAGGCGGAAGCCATGGACCTTGGCGAATTCAGCGGACTCCTGGAAAAGGACTTCAAGGTCAAGAAGGACGACAGCGAGAAGCTGCAGCAGCTGGTGCGCAACCTGGCGCTGGCCGCCCAGTCGCGCTCCGAGACCACGACCATCTCGTCCAACGCCATCAAGTCGATCAAGTCGCTGATCGCCGGCATCGACAAGATGCTGACGACGCAGGTCAACGAGATCCTGCACGCGCCGGAAGTGCGGGAGATGGAGGGCACCTGGCGCGGCCTCTGGTATCTCGTCAACAACACCGAGACGGATGCCAAGCACCTCAAGATCCGGGTGATGAACATCTCCAAGGAGCAACTGGCCGACACGCTCGAAGACTATGAAGGCCAGATGTGGGACCAGAGCCCGATCTTCAAGAAAGTCTACACGGACGAGTATTCGATGCTGGGCGGCGAGCCGATCGGCTGCATCATCGGCGCCTACGAATTCTCGAACCATCCGCGCGACGTCGGCCTGCTGCGCAACATTTCGGGCATCTGCGCCTCGGCGCACACGCCCTTCATCGCCGCCGCCTCGCCGCGCCTGTTCCGCATGGACAGCTGGCAGGAACTGCCCAACCCGCAGGACCTGCAGATGATCGTGAACAACCCGGCCTATGCCTCGTGGCAGTCACTGCGCGAGAGCGAGGACGCCCGCTATATCGGCCTCACCATGCCGCGTGTGCTGGCGAGGCTGCCCTACGGCAGCGAGACCGTTCCGGTGAAGGGCTTCACCTTCGAAGAAGAGGTGGGGGGCGACCACAACAAATATGTCTGGATGAACGCCGCTTTCCCGATGGGCGTGAACATCAACCGCAGCCACAAGCTCTATGGCTGGGGCACGCAGATCCGCGGTGTCGAGAATGGCGGCACGGTGCTCAATCTGCCGGTGCACGCCTTCCCGACCGACGACGGCTCGATCGCGATGAAATGCCCGACGGAGGTCGCCATCGACGACCGGCGCGAGGCGGAACTGGCCAAGCTCGGCCTGATGCCGATCCTGCATCGGAAGAACACCGACCTCGCGGCCTTCATCGGAGCGCATTCGCTGCAGGACGACGAAACCCGCGCCGGCCGCCTGGTCGATCCCGACGCACAGTCGAACGAGCGGCTCAGCGCCAACCTGCCCTATCTTTTCCCCGTCTCGCGCTTCGCGCACTACCTCAAGGCGATCGCGCGCGACAAGATCGGCTCGTTCAAGGAACGCTCCGACATGCAGATCTGGTTGACCGAATGGATCAACCGGTACGTACTGGCCAACCCGGCCTTTGCCGACGACAAGGCGCGCGCCAAGCGCCCGCTGGCCGCGGCCGAGGTCCAGGTCGACAGTGTCGAAGGCCGGCCCGGTTACTACAATGCCCGTTTCTATCTGCGTCCGCACTACCAGCTGGAAGGCATCAACGCCTCGCTCCGCCTGGTGTCGGAACTGCCGTCAGTAAAGGGGTGAAATCGCAAGCATAGTCATCTTGTTTCGTTTGAAAGCGGTGGAGAAAGACAATGCCGACAACAATGAAGATCGATGGTTTTCTGAAGGTTCCGGACATCAAGGGCCCGAGCAAGCGCGACGGCCATGAGGATGAGATCGAGATCCACGGCGTCGACTACAAGATGGTCGCGCCCTACGACCCCAACTCGCTCTCGCGCCGCGGCCGCGTGGCGCTCGGCATGATCAAGTTCACCAAGCACTACGACAAGTCGTCGCCGTATCTGAAGAAGGCGCTGTTCGAGAACAAGGCCCTCGACGAAGTGGTGTTTTCGGCCCGCCGCACCATCGACGGCGAGACCAGCGACTATCTGGTGGTGACACTCACCGACGCCTCGATCATGGAATACGACATGAAGCAGGCCGACGACGAAGCCGACCTGATCGAGGAAGAAGTCAGCTTCGCCTACAAGAAGATCAAGTTCGTCTATGACAAGGACGACGAGATCGAAATGGATGTCTATGTCGGCAAGTGAGGCCAGGCGGCCCGGCGCGAACAAGGCGCAGCTTGCCGGAAGTTCGCGGGCAAAGCGCGAGGCGGTCCAGCCCTCCCTGTGGGACCGCCTCATCAATGACCTGCCCGGCCTGACCTCGGAGATAGACCGGCTGCGTCGACTGCTGGAAGAAGAACTCGGCGCCGAGCGCGTCGAGGCGCTTCTTGCCGGCAGCGCGCGCGCCATCGATGCCGATGCGGAGGTGACGGCCGATCAGAAGCGGCGCCTGCACCGGCTTGTCTTCCAGACCGAGCACCGCGCCGAGATCGAAAGCCGCGGCGTGGTGGTGTCGGCGCGGGTGCTTCGGGAAGCCGTCCGGCGAGACATCGAAGCCCTGTTCAACACCGAACGTTTTGAATCCGTTCCGATGCTTTCCGATGCCGAGCAGGAACAGCCACTGGACGAGCTGCCCTCGCTGGCAGACTTCCCAGAAGTGCGGCGCAGCGTGGTCAACTATGGCGTGCCTTCCTTCTCCGGCCGCTCGTCGAGGGACTTCGACCGTGATGCGCTGGCCCGCGAGATCCGCTCGGTGCTTGCCACCTTCGAGCCGCGCCTCAAGGAGAGCGCCACGACGGTCAATGTCAACCTCGGCGACAAGAGCGTCGGCCTGAAGATCGAGATCGACGCCGTGCTGATCATGACGCCGACGCCGGAACGCATGAAGCTGCGTACCACGATCAATCTCGACAACGGCCTGGCGCGAACCGAATTCAGGGAGACCTGAGATGGATCGGGTCTTCGTGGAATACTACGAAGAGGAACTGACCCATATCCGCGCGCTGGCCGCGGAATTCGCCGACATGCATCCGGCGGTTGCCCGCAATCTTTCCCTCGATACGGTTCCCTGCCCAGACCCCTATGTCGAACGGCTGCTCGACGGGGTGGCCTTCCTTGCCGCGCGCACGCGGCTGAAGGTCGATGCCGAGCGCTCGCGCTTCTCGCGCGCCGTGCTCGACGTGCTTTACCCGGACCTGGTGACGCCGGCGCCGGCAACGGCGATGGCGGTGCTGAAGCCCGGCCAGCAGGTGCAGTCGATGATCGCCGGCCATTCGGTCGCGCGCGGCACGCGGCTGGTCTCCAGCCTGCATCCGGGGCTTTCGACGCGCTCAACTTTCACCACCGCGCAGGAGGTCACGCTGTGGCCGATCGCGATCACCTCGGTCAGCTATTTCCAGGACCGCAGCGGGCTTACGGCGGCAGGCATCGGTCCGATCGGCGGCGTGCGCGGCGAAGCGGCGCTTCGCATCGCGCTCACCCGGACCGGGAAGGGCAAGCTCAACGAACTCTCGCTCGATCGGCTCGACCTCTATTTCGCCGGGCGCACCAAGGCACCGCTCCTCTTCGATGCGATCTTTGGCGCCTGCTCGGCCGTCGGCGCGCGGGCGGAGGGCAAGACCAATCCACTCTCGGCCCTGCCCGAGCCCGAAATGGTCGGCATCCGCGACGACGAGGCGCTGATGCCGCGCACCCGCCCGACCTTCGAGGGTTACCGGCTGCTGCGCGAATATTTCATGATCCCCGAGCGCTTCCACTATGTGCGGGTGTCCGGCTTGCAGCCGGTGGTGCGCAAGTGCGAGGGGGGCATCGAAATCATCTTCCTGTTCCGGCGCCCGGTGCCGGAACTTGCCGACGTGACGCCGGCCGATTTCGAGCTCTTCGTGACGCCGCTCATCAATCTCTTCGAGCGCGAATGCAACGTCATCGAGATCGACCCGCGCAGGACGCGGCAGGTGGTGCATGCGGACCGGACGCGCGCGCGGGACTTCGAAATCTTTCGCGTCACCCGGGTGGAAGACGCCGACGCTGAAGGCAGCGAGGCCGAGATTCCCGAGTTGTTCAGCCTGGGGCAGAACCGCGGCAGCGGCTGGGTCTATTCGACGGAGCGGCGCCCGCGCCGGGCCACCGAAGACGAGCGGCGCGACGGCCTGACCCGTACCTCCTATACGGGGGACGATGTGTTCCTCGCGGTCTCGCGGCCCGCGGGGAGCCCGGCGAACCGGCCGCTCAAGCGCCTCGATGTGATGGCGCTTTGCACCAACCGCGATCTGCCGATCCTGGACGACACCCCGACGCTGACACTGGAGACAGCCGATCCAGTCGAAGCGGTGAGGCTGCTCGGCGCGTTGCGGCCGCCGCGGCCGGCGATCCCGGCATCGCTGCCAGCCGGTGCGGAGGGAGAATCCCGCGCCGACAATCTCGCCTGGCGGCTGGTGGCACAGCTGTCGCTCAATTTCCTCAGCCTCGCCAAAGAGGGCCGCGGCGTCGATCCGCTGCATGCGCTGCTCGACCTTTACGCCGACCGCGGCGATCCGAGCCTTGCCCGCAACGTGCACTCGATTACCCGCATCGACTCGCGCCCGGTCATCGAGCGGCTCAAGATCGACGGACCGATGTGCTTCGGGCGGGGCACGGAAGTGACGCTGCATGTCGACCAGTCGGTGCTGGCGGGGCAAAGCACGCTTTTGCTTTCGGCCCTGCTGGCGCGGCTGTTTGCCCGCCACGCCGGAATAAACGGCTTCGTGCGGACGCGCACGCGGCTGCTGCAGAAGCAGGAGGATGTGCCATGGCCGATGACGCCCGGCAATCGCTACCTGATCTAGGCAGCCCCGCTCCGGACGCGATTGCCTCGAACGAAAGCGGGGTGTTGTCGGAGAGCTTCGACTTCTTCGAGCTTTTGCGCCGGCTGGAGCAGAGAGGCGGGCTGTTCGGCTATTCCGGCCAGGCCAATCGCGAGCCGGCGCGGCTCGGCCAGCATGTGCGCCTGAGCTTTTCGGCGAGGGATGTGGTCAAGTTCCAGGAGGCGAGCGAAAAGGCGCCGGCGCGGGTGACCATCGCCAATCTCGGTCTGCTCGGACCTGAAGGACCCATGCCGCTGCATCTGACGCGCTGGGTGCTCGACCGGCTGTCGCAGCGCTGGTTCACCGGCGCCGATGCGGAACAGACCAGCGATACGACCTTCGTCGATTTCGTCAACATCCTGCAGCACCGCATGATCGCGCTTTACTACCGCGCCTGGGCGGACGCCCATCCTGCGGTGCAGGTCGAGCGCTCGGTCGGCGGGCGCGTCCGCGCCATGCTGGAAGCCATGGCGGGGATCGGGCTTCCGGGCACCCAGGATCCCGAGCTCGACACGGTGAGGCTGCGCCAGGCTGGCTCGCTCGCCAACCAGGTGGACGGGTCTGAGCGGCTGACGCTGTTCCTAGCCACGGCCTTCAAGGTGCCGGTCGAGATCAAGGAGTTCGTCGCCGCCTGGCTCACCATACCGGCGGCGCTGCAGAGCCGCGTCGGCAGGGCCTATGCGGCGCTCGGGCGTGGCGCCACAATCGGCCCGCGCGTCTTCAGCCGTCAGAGCCGGATCGAATTGCGCGTCGGCCCGCTCAGCCTCGACGACTTCAAGGCCTTCCTGCCGGGAAGTCGGCGCTTGGCACAGTTCAAGAAGGCGGTGCGCGACATGATCGGCGAAACGCTCGATGTCGATCTCAGGATCGTGCTCGCGCGCGACGCCGTGCCGCCGGCGAAGATCGGAACCGTCCAGCTTGGCCGGACAACCTGGCTGGCGCGGCCCGCCGAAAAGGGAGACGCCGACGACCTCAAGCTGCGCACGATCGTCGGCTGGCGGGCGGAAATGGCGGAGGCGGCGGCATGAGCCTCGTGCTGACGCTCGAGCAAGGCCCACGCAGCCAGGTGGTCAGGCAGACCCGGCTGGATGAGGGCGAATTGGTGATCGGCCGCAGCGCCGATGCCGGCTGGCAGATCGACGATCCGGACATGTTCGTCTCGCGGGCGCATTGCAAGATCAGCGGCGGCCGGGATGGCTATTTCGTCACCGATACGTCGAGCAGCGGGCTGTTCATCGACGATTCTGACAGCCCGCTCGGCGCCGGCCGATCGACGCGGCTGCAGAGCGGCATGCGGCTGAGGTTGGGCGACTACGTCCTCTATGTCGAGGTTCAGCCGGCAGCAGGCCAGGCGTCGCCCGCGCAGATACCTATCGCCAGTCACCCCACACCCGAGCGATCGCAACCGAAATCGCGCACGCCGCTCAGCCTCGGCGGCGACGACTTCTTTTCGGCCAAGGTCGAGGAGGAGCCGCGGCGACCGCGCCCGGCCGACCTGCCTGACCCATTCGAGCAGCCGGTGCCGGGTGCTTACGAGCGCGCCTCGAGCCAGCGCAGCTCGCCAGCGTTCGATGACCCGTTCAGCCTCGACCCTGTAGCGACACCGCCATCCGGCGACGCCGCGGTACCCAGCCGGTCGGATCCGTTCGGTTTCGACGAGATGCCGTCCCGCAGCGGCGGCGCGGAGCCCGCGCCGAAACCGGCAAGCTTCGATGACGATTTCGGGTTTGGGCCGGCTTCCATGCCTGCTCCGAACAACGGCGCGGGCTCTGCCGATCGGCGCGAGCGACAAGCCGAGAAGCCGCCGGCCGCTCATCCATGGGATATGCCGGTGCGTGCTGCCGAGCCCCCTCCTCCGCGGAGCCCTGCTACCGCGCCCAAGCCGTCCCGCGCCGCGCAGGCAGCCCCCAGCGAGATGGCGCTTCGTGCCGCGTTCCTGCGCGGCATGGGTGTCGAGCAAGCCGATTTCCCCGGCCGCGATCCGGTCGCCGAGATGGAGAAATTCGGGCGCGAATACCGGCTGATGCTGGAAGGCCTGCTGCAGCTCCTGCGCAAGCGCGCCGAGGAAAAGGGAAGCGCGCGCGTCGCCCAGACGATGGTCGGGGCATCGGAAGTCAATCCGCTCAAATTCCTGCCGACGGTGGAGGACGTCATCGTCACCATCATCTCCGAGCGCAGCCCGGGCTTTCTCTCCGGCGAAGCGGCGATCTCGGACGCGGTGCGCGACCTCGCGCAGCACCATGTGCGTGCCTGGCGCGGCGTTCAGGCGGCGCTGCGGCGCATGATCGACCGCTTCGACCCGGCGGCGATAGAGGAAGAGCTCAAATCCAATTCCGCGATCGGCAATCTACTTTCAGGCGGGCGCAGCGCCAAGCTGTGGGAGCTTTACCAGAAACGCCATCGCGACATCGCCCAGAGCGCGGAATCGAGCTTCCTGGGCGAGATCGGCGCCGACTTCAGGGATGCTTACGAAGAGGAGTAGGACATGATCGATCGACGCGAATTCATCGTTGCCCTCGGCGCGACGGGGCTGCTTGCGGCTTGCCAGAGCGGCCCGCCGAAACCATCGGTTATCTCGGTCAATGTGAGCGGTGGCGCCGGCATGAATCCGGGACCGGGCGGCGGCGACCGACCTGTGACGGTGCTGGTGATGCGGCTTGCCAGCACCGGCAAGTTCAATTCGGCGGACTATTTCGCGCTGCAGGGCGATGCGGGCTCAGCGCTCGGCGCCGATCTCATCGGATCCGACGCCATCTCGGTCGCGCCGGGCAAGACCGCGGCCAAGACCATCACGGTCGAGCCGAATGCGACGGCGCTCGGCTTCGTCGCGCTGATCCGCGAACCCGGCGGCAAGACCTGGCGCACGACCAAATCGGTATCGCCGGGATCGAAATTCGCCATCAACGTCAGCCTCGGCAAGGGCGGTATTTCCGCCTGACGGCGCAACAACGGGTGGCAGTGCAGAGAGCAGTGGCATGAGCGACGCAAACAGGGTGCTGTGGTCCGAGGGTCTCTTCTTAAGGACCCAGCACTTCCAGCAGCAGGACCGGTTCTTCGAGGCGATGGTGCGCGGCGCATTGCAGGCCGGCCAGCTCCATACGTTCGGCTTTCAGCAGCTGACGCTCGACCAGTCGCTGCTCGACGCCGGGCAGGTCTCGATCGTGTCGGCGCGAGGCATCTTCCCGGACGGCACGCCCTTCTCCATCCCGGAGCTGATGGACGCGCCAAAACCGCTTCCGGTGACGGCCGACACCGGCGCCGGGCCGGTGCTGGTCGCGCTGCCGCTCGAACCGCCCGGCGGCGTCGGTTTCGACCCGGCGCATGCCGCATCGACCGGCGCGCGCTACCACGGCAAGATCGTCTCGGTGCGCGATGCCGTGCAGGGCGGGGCCGATCCCGAGGAGATCGAGATCGCCCGCCCGCAGGCGGTGCTGTTGGCACCGGGCAAATCGGTCGGCGGCTACACCGCGCTGCCGATCGCCGACATCAGGGGCGTTCGCGCCGACGGCGGAGTCTCGCTTGACGATAGCTTCCTGCCGCCGACGCTGATCACCGGCGCGGTCGCCTGGTATAGGCAGTTGCTGCAGGAGGTCGTCACCGGCCTCGACCAGATCGCCGAGGCGCATGGCAAGATGGTGATGGGGGGACCCGGCCGCAGCGTCGAGGACCTCCTGATGCTCCACCTCGCCAATGCGGCCAAGCCGCGGCTCGCGCATATGCTGGCGCAGGACGTCTTCCATCCGGCCGAGCTTTATCTCGAGCTTGCCGGCCTCGCTGGCGAGATGGCGACCTACGGTTCCAGCTCGCGCCGGCTCGGCGAGCTGCCAGCCTACGACCACATGGCGCCCGGCCCCGCCTATATGGCGCTTGCCGACGCCTTGCGCTCGTTGATCCTGAGCCTGCGCTACATCGAGCCGAAGTCGCGCGCGCTGCCGGTCATGCGGCACGCGACCAATGTGTGGAAGGTGCGCATCGACAATCCGAAGCTCCTGGTTTCAAGCCGCATCGTCATCCGCGTCGGCTCCGAACTGTCGGAAGACGCGCTGCGCAAGATCTTCGTCAACCAGGCGACCGTCGGCGCGGCAGACCAGTTCGAGGGCCTGTGGAAATCGCGCCTGCCCGGCATTCCGCTGAAGCCGCTGCACTCGCAGCCGCGCGAGATCCCCTATGACGGCGACCGGCTGTGCCTGGAGCTGGACCAGAAGAGCGAGCATTGGGCCTCGCTGCTCGACGCCCCCGGTTTCGTCATCGGCGTATCCGGTGTGCTGCCGAGCGAGCCGCAGGTCGACTGCTATTCGGTGAACAGGTGAGGCCATGAGCCGGGATGATCCTTTCGGACTGTCGGAGGATCGCGAACGCACGCGCATCAGGCTGACCGGTGCCGCGCCCCGGCCGATGGCGCCGCTAACGCCAGGCGCGCCGGTGAAGCGGGCGCGCACCCATCCCAACATACTGATCAATACATTCGCGCCGCTGCTCGAATTCGCGCCGGAGCTCGAAAGCGCCCTTGCTCCCGAGAACCCGGAAGTGCTGCGCACGCGCCTGCTCGACGAGCTGGTGCGGGCGCGCGATGCAGCGATGGCGGCGGGCTCCTCGCTGGAGCGGGCCGACCAGGCCGCGTGGGCGGTGGCGGCGCTGCTCGACGACCTCGCGCTCAACACGCCCTGGGGCGGCGCCAGCGCCTGGCCGCGCCAGCCGCTGGTGGTGATGCTGCGCGGCGACGTCGACGCCGGCACACAGTTCTTCTCGCGCCTCGACGAACTGGAGCGGCACCCGAACCGCGACCGCGAAATGCTGGAGCTGCAATATTACTGCCTGGCGCTCGGCTTCCGCGGCAAATATCGCGTGCCCGGCCGCGCCGGCGACCGCTCGCTCAACGCCGTTCGCGTGGCGGCGGCGCGCTTCCTGCGCAATGCCGACGCCGAAGACGCGCCGTTGTCGCCGAACTGGAAGGGCGTGATCGCCTCGGACGAGCCGCAGCGCTTCATCGTGCCGATCTGGGTGATGGCGCTGGCGGCCGTGGTTATCGCCGCAGCCGCTTATGTCGGCCTGTCGATGGGGCTGAGCAGCCAGGCGGTCGAGCTCTCCGCCCTGGTCCGCACACTGCCGCCGCCCTCGCGGGGGGATGTCACTCGCGCCCCGCCCAAGGTCGAGGCGCCCGAACCCGAGGCGCCGCAGCCGCAGCCGGTCGATTTCGCGCTGCTGCCGGAATTCAAGGCGGAGGCGCCGGATAGCCTCAAGGAGGCGCTCAGCGGCACCGAGAGCGTGTCGCTGGCCAAGCTGGTCATCCAGTCTTCCAACCCCGAGCTGTTCCAATCGTCACGGGCGACGCTTACCGAAGGATACGAGCCGTTGGTCGAGTCGATCGCCAAGGTGATCCTCGCCAATCAGGAACTGATCGGAAACATCACCGTCGTCGGCCATACCGACAATGTGCGTCTGCAAAAATCCAATCCGTTGTCGTCCAACCAGCGGCTGTCGGAAGCGCGCGCCGAGACCATAGCCAATCTCCTGGTGCAGGCCGGCGTGCCGCAGGAGCGCATCCATTCGGAAGGGCGCGCCGATACCGATCCGGTGGCCGACAACGCGACGCGCGAGGGTCGAGCGCTCAACCGGCGCGTCGAGGTGCTGGTCGAGAAGAGGCTGTGATGTTCATCCTGCGCTTCCTCTGGGCCGTTCTCACCTCGCGTTTCCTTTGGACGCTGATCGGCATCGCGCTGCTTTCGCTGCTGATCTGGGTGTTCGGGCCGATAGTGCAGGTCGGCCCTTACGCGCCATTCGATTCCGACAATGTGCGCATCGCCATGATCGCCGGGCTGATCATCCTGTGGCTGATCTGGCTGATCATCGCGCAACGCCGCGCGATCCGCGCCAACCGCATGTTCGTTGCCGAGATCGCCGCGCCCGTGCAGGAAAAGCAGCTTACGCCCGGCGAAGAGAGCGTCGCGGCGGTCGGCGCCAAGTTCGGCGAGGTGATGGCGGAGCTCAAGCGGCGCAAGCTCGGCGGCAGAAAATTCCTGCGCGAGATGCCTTGGTACGTGATCGTCGGGCCGCCCGCCACCGGCAAGACGACAGCGCTGCGGCAGTCCGGCTTGAATTTTCCGATCGACCTCACCGACGATCTGCAGGGCGTCGGCGGGACGCGCAACTGCGACTGGTTCTTTTCGGAAAACGCGGTGCTGATCGACACCGCCGGCCGCTACGTCCAGCAGGAAAGCCAGCCTGATGTCGACGCGACGGAGTGGCTTGGCTTCCTCGATCTGCTCAAGAAGCATCGGGGCCGCCGCGCGCTCAACGGCGTCATCGTCGCGCTGTCGATCGACACGCTCTCGGAAGGCGACGACGCGATCAAGGCGCATGGCCGAAAAATCCGCCGCCGGCTGGCGGAGCTGAACGACCGTCTCGAAATTCGCCTTCCGGTCTACCTGATGCTGACCAAGGCCGACCTGATCAAGGGTTTCGAAGCCTTCTTCGGCGGGCTGTCGACCACCGCGCGCGAGCAGGTGTGGGGAACCACCTTCGCACTCGATGCGCGCGTCGACGCCAAGACCATCGAAAAAGAACTCGCCGCGCTCGCCACGGAACTGGAGCGGCGGCTGGTGCCCCGCCTGGAGGATGAGGACAAGCTTGGTTCGCGCGCGGAGATTTTCCGCTTCCCGGCGCAGCTCGCAAGCCTTTCAGAACCGATCCAGGTGCTGATCGAGGCGATGTTCGGCGAAAGCCGCTACGAGGAAGCGGCCTGGCTGCGCGGCCTCTATCTGACGTCGGCGACGCAGGAAGGTGCGCCCATCGACCGGCTGACCGCGGCACTCTCCTCTTCCTTCGGGCTGCCGCCGCGCCGCGCAATGCTTTCGCCGCGCGTCGAGAAGCGCAGTTTCTTCCTCAAGAATCTTCTGACCGAGGTCATCTTCAAGGAAGCCGGCCTCGGCACGTTCGATCCGCTCGCGCAACGCCGCCGCGCCTGGATCTGGCGCGGAGCGGCGGCCGCCTGCGCACTTGCCGCCCTGCTCGCCGGCGGACTGTTCACCTGGTCCTATCTCGACAATCGCAACGCCATCACCGAGCAGGCCGGCCAGTTCGAGGCGCTGCAGGCGCCGCTGACCGACGTCGCCGCCACGCCGGCATCGGTGGAGCAGCCGACGATGGATGGGGCGCTGGCCGCGATGGATGCGGTGGCGACGGCCCGCACCGCGCCGCCGGATGCAGCGCACAACCTACTCGGACCTACCGCCTCGGCGGAGCTCGTGCGCGCGCAGACCGACACCTATGAGCATGCGCTGCGCAACGTGCTCGAGCCGCGTATGGTGGCTCTGCTCGAGGCGACCATGTGGCGGCAGATCCGCGACCCGGATTTCATGCTCGGCGCGCTGAAGACCTATCGCATGATGACGGGCCTGTCGCAGATGGACACCGACTTCGTGCAGAACTGGTGGGTGAACAGCCTGCCGCAATTCGCGCCCGCCCCGCCTTTCCCCACGGCGGACGCCGAAGAGCATCAGCTTGCCGCGATCCGCCGCATGGCGGTCGACGACAGCTACATCGCCCCGGACAAGGAGCTGGTCGCCGAGGCGCTGAAGACGGTGTGCACGATCTCGCTGCCGGAGCGCGCCTACAAACAGCTTCTGGCCGACCCCCAGGTGGTGGCAGTCAAGGAATGGGTGCCCGCCAATTTCGCCGGCCCGAACGGCGCGAAAGTGTTCGCGCGCCGCTCCGACAAGACGCTGCGCGTCGGCGTCCCCGGCCCCTACACCTATGCCGGCTTCCACGACGCCGTTCTCGACCGCGTCGAGGATGTGGCGGCGCAGGCGGCGCTCGACCGGGCGGTGTTCGCCGGCGGCTGCTCGGAGAATTCCGAAACCTCGGTATCGGCGCTCTCCGAAGACATCCTGAAACTCTATTACGACGACTACATCGCGCAGTGGGACAGTTTCCTGCGCGACATGCGGCTGGCGCCGCTGACCGACCTCAATGTCGCCAGCGAGAACCTCAAGGACCTTTCGAGCGCCGATTCCGCGCTGAAGCGACTCCTCACCGCAGTGGTGCAGGAAGTCGATCTCACCCGGTCCGACGAAGCGCCGGCCGACGACAAGGGCGGCGCGGCCAAGACCGGATCGAAGCTGCTCTCCAAGCTCGGCAAGCTGGGCAAGGTGGTCAAAACAGGGGCGAAGCTTCTGCCGCGCGCCGGCTCGGCCGATCAGGTCGACATGACCGGCAGCCTGGTTGCCGAGCATTTCAAGCCGCTCAAGGGCACGATCGCGCAGGTTGACGGCCAGCCGCCGGCGCTCGACGCCGCCGTTGTCGCGCTGACGGCGCTATCCAACGTGTTGCAGACCGTTACCGCCAACCCCAACCCGCAGGACGCCATCAAGAAGCAAGGCGGCCTTGCCGAGCTGACGGGGGCGGTGGCTCGGCAGGCGCAGATCCTGCCCTCGCCGATCAACGACTGGCTGGGTGGGATTGCCGGCGACACCAGCGGCCTGTCGCAAAAAGCGGTCACCAACGAGCTCAACGCGATCTGGCGCGCCGACATCCTGCCCTTCTGCCAGGCGGCGCTCAACAACCGCTATCCCTTCAGCCCGGACAGCGCGGTCGACGTCAATGTGCGCGACTTCCAACGCCTGTTCGGTCCCGCTGGCCTGATCGACGCCTTCATCAACGACCATCTGATCAACTATGTCGACACGGCCAGCGAGCCCTGGAAATGGCGCGCCGATTTCGGCCTCGACCCTTCGGCGCTGCCGGCGTTCGAGCAGGCGAGGCACATCCGCGACGACCTGTTCCCCGGCGGCACCGGCCCGGTGATGAACTTCACGCTGGAGCCGAAGGACCTATCGCCCAACGTGGCGCGCGTGACGCTCAATCTCGATGGCCAGAACCTCGTCTACTACAACAACGCGACCCGGCCGCAGCCGATGACCTGGCCCGGCAAGGACGGGACGGGCGTGATCTCGCTCGCCTTCCAGCCGGTCGACGGCTCGCCCGAGGTGATGCTCAACGAGACCGGCAGCTGGGCGTGGCTGAGAATGCTGCGCGGCGGCAAGTTCGCCGGAACCAAGCTCACCGACGTGTACAGCCTGCGCCTCGGCACGAAAGGCATGTATGCCGATTTCGAGCTCAAGGCGGCCAGCGTCGAGAACCCCTACACGCTCGAGATGTTCAAGAAGTTCACATGTCCGCCGCAGATATGAACGTGCCCGGCTTCTACGGCAAGCTGCCCGCCACCGGTGATTTCGTGACGCGGCGGCTGCCGGGAGATTTCGTGCGCGTCTGGGATCGGTGGCTGGCGCAGCACATTGTCCCGCTGTTCGGCCTAGACACCTGGCCGGACAACATGGCGCTCCGCTTCCTCGCCGGCCCCGCTTCCTTCGGTGCCTCGGCGGGCATCGTGCTGCAAAGTGCCGACAGGGTCGGCCGGCAGTTTCCTTTGAGCGTCGTCGCGCGGCTTTCGGAGGCGCCGCTGAGGCTGGCTTACGCGGACGCTTGGTTCGAGGTCATCGAGGAAGCGGCCTTTGCCGCGCAACGCGGTGAGCTGACGCCCGACGAGCTGGATGCCGCGCTCATTACGCTGCCCGCGCCACTTGTCGAGCCGGACGGCAATGTCATCGACGATCTCGTGATGTGGACCGCGCACACGGATATTTTTGACGTCGATCCGCAGGCGCCGCAGCCGGCGCTCGAACAGATCCTAGCCGCGAGCTGGGAGACCAGCTGATGTGGGCGATATCCAACGGCACAGGCTTCCCGGCTATGGGAAGCTGGGTTCAGGACAAGGCCGCGAACAAGATCTGGCTGATCTGTGTCAAGGCTACCTTCGACATAATGCCAGACGGAAGCACGCGGCCCTCGGAGGACCAAGTGCCGCCGTTCATACAGGGGCAACCTCTAGACGGCGACTACGAGAGAAGCCTGATCTATGAGGCCGATTTCTTCGGGGTGAAGCCCTGCACGGACGTGCTTGTCAACGGCACCGCCTGGTCAGCGCACGGCAGGCCGACCACCGAGCTCGATGTGGGATTCCAAGTTGGTCCAATTCAAAAGCGCCTGCGCGTATTCGGCAATCGCTGGTGGACGGTGAACCTTGCCGGGCGGCGTGCCATTGCGAACCCAGACCCGTTCGTCAAGATGCCGATTCGGTATGAATACGCGTTCGGTGGCTGGGATCGCACTGCCAGCAATCCGAAGGATCATCGACTGGAGGCGAGGAACCCGGTCGGACAGGGCTTCATCTCCAACCCGAATGGCTGTCTCGGACGGCCGCTTCCTAATATCGAAGATCCGGCAAACCTGGTTTCCTCCGTCGCCAGCCGTCCAACGCCGGCAGGCTTCAACGCCGTGGCCTGTCATTGGTCACCACGCCGGGAACTCGCCGGAACCTACGACGAGGCCTGGCAGAAAACTCGCTTCCCGCTCTGGGCGGAAGATCTCGATCCTCACTACTATTGCTGCGCGCCGCGTGATCAACAGGTCGCTGGCTACCTGCGCGGCGGCGAGCCTGTACAACTCGTCAATCTCTCGCCGAATGGCCCAATACGCTTCCATCTGCCGCGAATGGTGTTCGGCTTCACCACGCGTATCAAGCGGGAAACCGTTCACACTCGAGGGACACTGGCCACGGTGATCGTCGAGCCGGACGCCCCACGTGTCATCATGGTCTGGCAAAGCTCGCTCATCTGCAACAAGGACATCGACTATCTCGATCAAACCTCTGTCCGCCTGAAAAAGCTGATGTGATGGAATGGCGATGGCTACACCAAGCATTGCAGCCTATGTCCCTAAGACGCCAATCTGGTTGGCCGGCCTTGCAGCGCGGACTCCGGTCGGCCTGCGACCCGAAAGCGCTGCGGCAGCGGTGCGGGCGGGGATATCGGCAATTTCCGAGCATCCGTTGTTCGTCGACCGCAATGGCGAGCCCATGCGCCTGGCGCGGGATGCGGTTATGGGCCCCGATGTACCGCTGGCAGAGCGCATGAAAGAACTGCTGCTTTCGACGCTGCTGCAACTGCCACAAGCCGCGGCGCCATCGGCCGACAGCCTAAGAACGCTCCTGATCATCTGTTCTCCGGAGCCGCGGCCGGGATTGCCAGACGGCATTGCCGAGACGCTCGGACGTGCCGTACTGCAAAGATTCGGCCCGACGAGCCTGCGCGTGCAATACCTAGCCCGCGGACATGCTGCGGGAATGCTTGCCTTTGGTGCCGCCGCCAAGGCAATCGATGAGGGCAACACGGACCTGGCAGTGGTGGCAGGCGTGGATTCCTATCACGAGTACCAAACGCTGGAATGGATGGATGAAACGGGGCAACTCAAATCCGAAGTGAATCGAGACGGCTTCTTCCCGGGAGAAGCGGCGGGCGCCTGCCTGCTGGCACGCAGCAATCTGATATTAGAATTGGGCCTTCAACCCTTGGGTCGGCTGACCGCGGTCAGCACCGCGCTCGAGCGGATCACCATCAAGCGGCACGGAGAGGAGGAGGTTTGCGTCGGCGAGGGACTGAGTTCCGCGTTCCTTGGCCTCGGCCCTGCCATCGACACGGACCGACGCAAGATCACTGATACCTATTGCGATCTCAATGGACAGCGCTACCGCAGCGAGGAATTGGTCTATGCGATCCTGCGAGTTCAGCATCTTTCAGATAACGCAAGCCACTATCTGCACCCCGCCGACTGCTGGGGCGATGTCGGCGCGGCGTCGGGTCCGCTGTTCGCGGCGCTCGCCCACGCCGCCGCCAGCAAGGGCTACAGTCACGGCTCACGGGCGGCGCTCTGGGCCAGTTCCGAAGGCGGCCAGCGGGCGGTTACGTTGCTGGACTTTCCTACCAACCCACCAAGGAGGGCTGCGTGATGGTTTCCGTTGGGGTCAATCCACCCAAGACGCCGGTGACTGAGGGAAGTATGGATATGGCGCCTGCAGACGTGCCCAATGTGTGCAAGATGCCGGGACCGCCGGCGCCGTTTGTGCCAGTTCCGCTGCCGAATTTCGGACGCTCCGCCGACCGGTTGTCGGACGCTACGTCAACGGTCAAGATCGAAGGCAAGAAGATCGCCATTAAAGGTAGCTATTATATGAGCGCGCCGTCGCCTGATGTCGCGAGCCAGGGTACTGGCGGCGGCATCGTATCGTCGGCTACGCAAGGAAAGACCGAGTTCGTTGCACCCGGCTCGATGGACGTGAAGGCAGAAGGCAAGAACATCCAACTGCTCGGCGATCAGATGACGAACAATGGGAGCTAACTCCGCCACCTCGACCGGAAACAAGCAGGGTCCGGACACCAAGCCGATGCATAAATGCGGCGAGGTTGGAAGCTATGGAAGTCTTTGTAACAGTGGCAAGGCGAGCCGGGCCGATGGGTCCAGGGTCTGGGAACGTGACCATATCCCGGCCAAGGCCACGCTGTTCAAACGCGCCAAGGTCATGTTCAACACAATGTCGGCAGATGTCTACGAATGCGCAAAGGGAAAGATCGAATCCCGTGGCATGGCCATCGTAATCCCCCGCAAATCGCATCGCAATTTCAGCAAAACTTGCGGCAGCAAGAACACTAAGACGCAGATCAGGCAGGACGCGAAATCGAAGGAAAGCATGACCGCCGCCGTCAACCGGGATACAAAGGCGTTGCAAGATCATCTGAACACCACGGATTGCGGTCCGGCCTATGCGGCCGCGGTGAAGGAACTTAAGAAATTCGATTTCGATCAGATGATCAGAGACGCCGTGAACGAGTGCAAGTAGTCACATAGCAGGGTGGACTCCCAATGGCCCAGACGAACTACCAGGATTGGATTGGTCTTTTCGGCCACACGGCCGAAGATCCGGCGGTGAAAGCTTTGCTGCGATCGGCCGGGGTCACCAAAAGGCTCGTCATGCCTCGCGACGAACTGGATCTTCTCATCGACATTCCGGGCATGACCGTGAACTTCCAGGACGCGGAGCTCTTTGAAGACCTGCCCCCCGTCGGGTCGGGCAATTGCGTCCTTACCGGAGTGGTTCTGCGACTGGAGAAGGACAAGACGGCCGCTTACGCGGGACCGCTGCCCTACGACATCAAAAGGGATTCGTCCCAGGCCGATCTTCGCGCCCGGTTTGGAAAACCGAGCGAATCGGAAAGCGACATCGGCTGGGATCGCTGGGTCGTTGCGGACAATCTGACGCTTACCGCCCAATACACCGGCGACAGAGCCTCGCTCGAGGCCTTGATGCTAAGCCTGCCGGAGCCCGACTAACCGCGATTGCGATCACATTCATGGACTTCAGCAGGTCAATCTCCCTTCTTGGTCGGCCATCGACCGATCCCGACGTGCAGGCGCTTCTCGCGAGCCTGAAGATCATTCGTCAGCCCTCTGTGGAGATCGACGAAAATGACGACGACCGGGTTCTTTCGGCGGAAGACTGGCTGAACAATCGGCAGCTTGGCATAGAACTCGGGTTCGAGGCGCGCGCGCATCTGCTGGGCGAGGATGATTTCGATCCCCACACGGAACCCATGGTGCTCTCGCAGGTGTATTTCTACCGCAACCATCCCGAAGTGAAGCCGTATCGGGGGCGGCTGCCCTTCGGCATCGGCCTCGACGACCACAGGACCGACGTGCGGGCAAAACTCGCGGCTTACGAACCGACCAGGCGCTCCTACCTGCGCGATACCTGGGAGATGCCGGAGTGCCGGCTGACCGTCAGCTACGTCGACGACGGCGCGCGGATCGGGTTTGTTCTATGTCTGCTGCGCCCGCCCGCCATGCCCGCCGATGCGGACGATGCAGCCCTGGTACCAACTATCGACCAAATTGCGCGCGTCATGGGCAAGCCTTTGGCCGATCCGGAGCTTCGGTTGACTTTTGCGCCGTTGCGCCTGGAGCAGAACCTGGAAGAAGATGAAACCGGATCAATCGCCAGCCTTACAAGGCATCTCGGAATCGAGCTGCGATTTCGCTATCTCGATGGAGGCCGCGACCAGCTGCTCGCAAACGTTCTGTTTTACCGCGAGCACGAAGCTGAAGGCGCACGCTGGCCTGGGCAGCTTCCCAAGGGGCTTTTGTTTGACGACTCGCCTGAACAGGTGACGCACAAGATCGGCCGGCCTCCAGACCATCTGCTGGACGAAGAGTTCGAGGGTTACGCAACCTGGCATTTCGTGGAATATTCACTGCAAGTGAAATACAGCACAATGGAAAACTACGTTCTCTGTGTACAAATGGCGGTCGGTGCTACGCTGTCGGCGTGAACCTCGCAGAGCTGCCTGGTTTTCCATGGGCGACTAGCTTTGGACAGATAAGGAAAGGGGTAAGCACATGAATGATCGCCCCGACTTCTCAAGTGCGGGCAGCAGCCTCAGCAACGGCCTCGTCATCGGCGCCTTCGTCGGACGCGACCGGTCTGGCGACGCCATCGTCTCTATTCCCGACGGAATCGAAAGCAGGCTGGTAACTGCCCGAGCGGCGACCATGCTGGAGGCTTCGGATTTCGGGGCCGACGTCGTGGTAATGTTCGAAGGTGGCGACCCGGAAAGGGCGATCATCCTGGGTCGTCTGCTGCATCCGAAACCGGCGCGCGCCGAGGACGTCACCGCAACCATCGACGGCGAGCGACTTGAGCTTTCCGCCGAGCGTGAGATCGTGCTTCGCTGCGGCAAGGCCAGCATCACTTTGACCCGCACCGGCAAGATCATCCTACGGGGTACCTATATCCTCAGCCGCTCGTCAGGCCCCAACAAGATCAAAGGCGGCTCGATCCAGCTTAACTAGAGCTTCGGATGTCGCGCCGCGTTATCGAGCATATTGTCGAGCAACATGCTGAAGACGCGGCGTTTCTTTGGCTGCAGCGCGACAGGGCGGCCGATGCTCCCGACCAGCATGTCAAGAATTTGCGCCGGCTGGACGACCGCCTCGAGGCGCATATCGATGGTCTGCGTGTGGCGGGCGAGTGGGGTTGGCAGGCCGCCGAGAGGGCTTTCGACCGGTATCAGGAGCCTGGCGAGACTTTCGTGGCCGCTGTTCTGGCCTTCGAGTGCCTGTCGGAGAACAGGATCGGTTATGTCCTGAATCTGGCCGAGGCATCGCCAGAACTGTTGCGCGCCACGGTATCGGCCTTGGGCTGGGTTGAAGCGCATAATGTCCAGGAGTGGATACGCTCGCTTTTGGAGGATCCGCTGCCTTCCAGGCGCCTGCTTGGCTTGGCCGCATGTTCGGTCAGACGGATCGACCCGGCGACTCGTCTTTCACAACTGCTCAACGATGTTCCAGCGGTGCGTGCCAGGGCCTTGCGCCTCGCCGGAGAGATCGGGCGCGTCGACCTGCTCTCCGATGTCAGGGCAGCTCTGGACGACCCGCACGGGACTTGTCGATTTTGGGCAGCATGGTCCTGCGTGCTACTAGGCGACAGGTATCACGCAATTGAGGTGCTGCGGACGTATGCCGGTGTGGATGGGATTGGCTGGAAGGGAGTCCAGCTTCTGTTGCGCGCCGCCGATCATCAAACCGCCGTGGATTGGCTGCTGGACTGGCGTGGCGATCGATCCAAGGAAAGGCTGATTGCCGCCGGGGCAGGCATAGTCGGGGACCCTATCTTCGTGCCGTGGCTGACCACACGCATGCGCGACCCGGGACTTTCGCAACTGGCCGGCGAGAGCTTTGCAACCATCACCGGCATTTCGCTGGAAGACCACGGGATGGATGCCGGGGCACCTGCGGACATGGACAACGTGGATAAACCCGTTGGCTATTCCGCCAGCGACGAGAATCTTGTCTGGCCCGATGTTCGCAAGGTCCGGGAATGGTGGCGGCAGAATCAAGCGAAGTTTCATCAGGGCAACAGATATCTGCACGGCAAGCCTCTGTCGGAGGAGGCTTTGTTACAGCTGTATGCAAAGGGGACGCTGCGCCAGAGGCGAGGTGCCGCTCTCGACTTGGCGCTAAGCGCCCCCGAGGCCCCGCTGGCTAACAGCTCCGCTCGGCTGTTTGGGCGTCTCGCGTTGGCAGATTAAGGCTACCCGTCCGCCACGAGCGACAATTGATCATTTGACGTAGCCTTGCCGTCGCCCCCATTCCAGGACCTTGTCCGCAAGCGGCACTCTGGCGATCCTGTCCGCGAAATACTCACCGAAGTCGGCGCCCGCCGCGACTGGGTCATTGGTGAAAAGATCGTCCGCAAGCCTGGTCTCCGGAAACAGTTCCAGAAGCGACGCGCCCGCGGCCGTGGCGACGGCAGGATTGTTCATCTGCTCGATCAACCACGGCAACACGCTGCGATCCCCAAGCATGCCAGCGGCCCTCACCCCTAGAGGGGCACTTTGCGGCAAATGGAGCAAGGTTCCAATCCAGCTTCGTAATTCCGTTGCGGGCGTCGACTTCACGACCGCCCGAAGAGCAACCAACGCGTTGCGGTCGCCTCGTTCGACTGTCTTTCTGAGCTCCGCAATGCTCGGATCGCCGCGACCGAACTCGCTCAAAGTCCACGCGGCCCAGAAGCGTACCTGTTGGTCTTCATCCGAAACCGCATTCCTGATTTCGGGCGTCAGATCGGTCCGACCGAGTTTTGCAGCTAGCTGAAGGCTTGCTGTCCGCACCGATGCATCTGGATCGCGAAGTCGCGGTGCGAGCACCTGCTTCGGGTCGACACAGTGTTCCAAACAGGCCGACACGCCGAGAAACCGCTTGAAGGAGTCGCGCGCATCAATCCAGTCGCGCACCCATGGCGCGATCTTGCTAGCCTCGTGCCATGCAAGTGCGCCCAGCAACCCGCCTGGACCGTCATCCGCGGATCGAGCGATCTCTACGGCTCGCACGACGTAATCGGCGCTCTCCAACTCGAGCGCCGTCCAAGCCAACACAAAAAGTTCGCCCTTGCCGGATGCTTCCTCGTGGAGAGCAAGCACGCGCGGCCAAGCAGCCCGGCCGGCAACTCTCAAGCCGTCGAGGTTGATTTCCAACCTGCCGTCTATGGCCCGCACGGCATCCAGGTCGGGAGGATCGTCCAGAACCAAACTGTCCCGCTGCGCCCACAAAGCGGCCGATCGCTCGGCATGTTGCCTGACAATGTTTTCCAGGACCGTCATTTGGGCCACGACTTGATCTCTAGCGGTACGCAGCGCTGGAAGTTGCGGCGATCAAATTCGTCAGCGCTACAGCGTCACTTCACCCTCTGCGAGACTGCCGTCAGTTTTCGTGGATCTGGGATCCCTTGATGGTGACGTCGCTCGACGCCTTGATATTGATCTTGCCGGATCCGCTGACCGTGATGTCGTTTCCCTTAATCAAGATGGTGCCGTCCTTCTTCATCGTAATCGAGGCGCTGCCGCAGGTCAGCGAAATCGAGTCGCCGGCGTCGATGGCAAAGTTCTTACCGATCTTGAAACTGCCGTCCTCGGCGACATCGACCGCGCTGGATTTGCCAACCTTCAGATTGTGGCCGCCGCCGATGTCAGTGGCGTCATCGGCGGCAATTTTTGCTGTCCTGGATTTGCCGATCTGCGAGGCGTGGGCTCCACCAACGTCAAAATTCTGGTCGGCACTGACCTTTACGTTTTGGCTGGCTCCAACCGTCCAATTGTCCGCCGTGCCAATCTCATGGGTCTGGCTCAATCCAACGGTGACTGACCGCGTCGCGCCGATCGTGTTAGCCTGCAGGCCGCCCACGGTCCGCGTCTCGGCGGCACCCACCGAGTCTATACGCGCAGCCCCCACCGTCACCGTCTGCACGAGCCCAACCGTCTGCGAATGGTTGGCGTCGATGTTTTCGGTGGAGTTGGCGACGACGTGGATCGTCTCGTTGGCCTGGACGGTCAGCTTGCGGTTCGCGCCCACCGTCTCGGTGTCGTTGCTGCCGATATTGGTGGTCTGGTCCACACCGATCTTGACCGTCTTGTTGTTGCCCACGTCCTCGTCGAGGTTGTGGCCGACCGAGTGCTTGGCGTCGTGGTCGATGCGGTCGGACTGGTCGTGCTGCACGGTCTTGTTGCGATCGTGCTTGATCAGCAGGTGGTGGTCCTTCTGCGCCTGGAAATTGACCAGCTCGGAGCCGGCCTTGTCCTCGAACATCAGCTCGTTGTACCCGCCGCCGCCTTTCGAGGAGTTGGATTTCCAGCCCGATTGCGTCGCGTTGGCGGGCAGACCGTAGGGCGGCATCTCGGCGGCGTTGTAGACGCGGCCGGTGATGATCGGAAGGTCGGGATCGCCCTCGATGAAATCGACGATGACCTCCTGGCCGATGCGCGGGATCTGGATGAAGCCCCAGCCGCTGCCGGCCCAGGTCTGCGACACGCGCACGAAGCAGGAAGAGTTCTGGTCCTTCTTGCCGAGGCGGTCCCAGTGGAACTGCACCTTCACGCGGGCATATTTGTCGGTGAAGATTTCCTCGCCGGAAGGACCGACCACCGTCGCCGTCTGCGGGCCGCGCATGATCGGCCGCGGCGTGATGCGCAGAGGACGGTACGGCAATTTGGTGGGTGCCACGCCCAGCACGATCCTGAAGTTCTCGGTGTAGGCCTCGTTCTGCGTCCGGTAGCCCGGGTCGAACAGCCTGTATTCGGCGCTGATCACCAGATAGTCCTGGTTCTGGTCGTCGCGCGGAAAGCTTTCCAGCTTGAACTTGCAGCCGGAAAAAAGTCCGCGCACTGTGCCCACTGCCGTGCTGCGCTGGTGCACCGCCTGAAGTTCCTCGCGGCGAATCCCCGCAATCGTGTCGCCCCGCCCGACGTCAAGATGCGCTCCGGGCTGGCGGTAGTTTTCGCCCGCGGCTTCCTTGTGGCTGAACGGCTGGGCGGACTTCGCCATCAAGTCCGCGCCGGGCTTTTCGAAATCATAGTCGGTGTGGGCATAGGCCCCCGGCCGCACCGCGCTGCCCGGTATCCATTCGGTGATGTATTCGACATCGCGACGCGAGGCCTGCCCCTCGAAGTTGTAGAGCACCTTCTCGTAGCCGGGAGCCGGTTTCAGCTTGCTCATCGCATCGCAGAGGACCAGCGTGTGCTTGCCCTCGTCATGCTCGAAGAAATAGAAGATGCCTTCGTGCTCGAGCAGGCGCTGCACGAAATCGAGATCGCTCTCGTCATACTGCACGCAATATTCGCGCTGGGGATAAGACCCCTGCAGCCGCTTTTCGAATTTCGCGATGCCGTATTTGGAGAAGATCTTCTCGACGATCTCGACCGCCGTCATGTTCTGGAAGATGCGGCAATCCGTGGTGTTGCCGAGAAACCAGAGCCACGGCCTTACCACCGCCTCGTAATAGGCCAGCCGGTCCTCGATGCGCGTCAGCTTGAATTCCGACACCAGGCCGCTGAACCAGCGCTTCGGATCGGATTCGCCTTCGACCGAAACCGCGCCGCCCAGCATCTTCAGCGGATCGACATCGTGGCTCTTCGAGACGAAGCCGACGGTATAGGCGAAGCAACGGCTGATCTCGTCACGCCCGACGAAATGGGTGAAGGTCAGCACATCGCCGCCAACGGGCGTCTGCACAACCGTGGCACGTTCGTTCGGCATGGGTCGTGCCCCTCCTGGACGCGGCCGCCAGTGTGATGGATTGAAACCCCCGCTCTGTAAACTGCATCACGTTCGGGAAGTTTTCGAATTCACCGCACCGGACGGGTTCAGCCTAGCACATGTTTGACCGCGGCCAAATAACAGCGACAGCTTAACCATACCCCACGCATGGGTGTGAAACGCTCCTCTCCCACCGCTCCCGCAAGCTGATAGAATGCTGGAGCAATTCCAGGAAAAGCGCGCAGCGGTTTTCCGCCTGGAATTGAGGGAAATAGGTATCTGTTTACCAAGTTCGGCGACGCTTCCGGATGTTCATCTCGCTCCAGATCAGCAATGTCGACAGGGTGCCTTCGGGCACCGCGACGAGCTATGCCGCCCGCGACCGCAGCTTCGAGATCGGCCGCGAGAATTGCGACTGGACGCTCGCCGATCCGGACAAGTTCATCTCGGGCCGGCATTGCGAGGTCCGCTACCAGGCAGGCGCCTTCTGGCTCTACGACATCTCGCGCAACGGCACCTTCATCAACGGCTCCAGCCAGCGCATGGCCGGCCCACACCGGCTCGCCCATGGCGACCGGCTGCTGATCGGCCGCTATGTCGTTTCGGTCTCGATCGACGAAGAACGAGCCGCAGCCGGCCATCCGCAAAGCCGGACCGGGTCGACGCAACGCGAGCTGCCGCCATCGACAGGCAAGCCGCTGGAGTTTTCCAACGAGCCGTTCTTCAGCCCGGCGGAACAGCGCCCCGTGCACCGGGCGCCGGTGTCGACGTCCTCGGCGCTTCAGTCCGCCCCGACCCCGGCAGCGCCGGCCGGCCGACCTGCGGAGCCCGCCGCGCTGTTGCGAGACATCGCGAAGGCGGCCGGCATTTCGCCGGATCTGCTTCAGTCGCGCGATCCGCATGAAGTGGCCGCCGAGATCGGCACGGTGCTCAGGACCACGGTCGAGCAATTGTCGTTGCTGCTCAAGGCGCGCGCGGCGGCCAAAGTGCTGGCCAAGAGCGCGCATCGCACGATGATCGGCGCCGAGAACAACAATCCGCTGAAATTCGTCCCCGGAACCGACGACATACTGGAGATCATGTTCGCCAAACGCAGGGCCGGCTATCTCGACGCCGCGCACAGCGTCGAGGATGCCTTCCGGGACCTCAAGACGCATGAATTGGCAACCTATGCTGCAATGCAGGCCGCGCTTTCCAGGCTGCTCGACGATCTGTCGCCCGAGGCGATTGCCAGGAAGCTGCCGCCGGCCTCCTTTTCATCCAAGAAGAGCCAGGCCTGGGACGCGCTCGTCACCACCTGGCGGACGATGGAGGAGACACACGAGAACGGCATGCTCGATGTCTTCCTCGCCTATTTCAGCGAAGCCTACGCCAAGGCTGGCAAGCAGAAGTGACCGGCCAGGCCGGAGAGGCCGAACAGCGCTATGTGACGGGTCTCACAGAAGAAACCGCCGCTTCCATCATCCTGCTTTCCGATTTCAATTGGGTGCTTGGCGGCCAAAGCGCGTCGCGATCCTTCAGATCCGCCCATGCGCTTTGGTTTTTGAGTTTGCGCATGTCTTTGTCCCGAAACCGGTTCCCACTTTCGGGAGACATGCTTTAGGATAGCGGACGGAAGCTTGCCTGGCGAGCAAAGCGGCGTGGCTTGGGGCGTGTGCAGCAATGTCATGTTTCGGCGAGATGAGCCTTCGCATCCGGCCCGCCGCCAAATCCTGGTGCGAAAGGCGCACGGGCGACCTTTTTCCCTTCCGAAGGCGTGTTCTCTGCACATCGACGGTGGACCGCCGATGAACTCGAAGGACGATCCCTCCAGGCCGACGGACAAGACCGTCATCCGCGCGCCGCGGCCGAGACAACGGTCGCCTGCGGCTCCCGAGAGCGCCTCTGCGGGCAACGTCTCGGCAGCCCGGGAATCGACGCTGTTCGATCCGGGCGTCGGCAGGCGGATGCCGACCGGCTGGTCGTCTGGAACCGTGATCTATCAGGGTCCCGCCGCCGGAGAGGCATCGGCCTCTGCGCCAACGCCGGCGTTGCAACAGGATGCCCTGCTCGATGCCGCAGATGGCGTGAAATACACCGCCGCAAATCCGATCCTCACTGCCGCGGCACCCCTGCTGATGCTGTTCGGCCAGTTGCGGCTGATGCCGGTCGAGCGGCAGGCGGCCCCTTTGGCGGAGCACATCGCCCAAGCTATCGACATGTTCGACCGCGAGGTGGCGAAAGCCGGCATTGCCGAGGAGGACGGCAGAATCGCGAAATTCGCCCTTTGCGAGACCGCCGATGATCTCGTCGGCAACCTGCCGTGGCCGAAGGACGACGGCTGGAGCGGGCATAGCCTGGTGGCAAAGGTCTTCCACACCAAACCCATCGGTGCGGGTTTCTACGAGGCGCTGAACGAGATCCTGAGCAGCCCGGAGGGCCATCACGAGCTGCTCGAACTGATGCATGCCTGCCTGTCGCTCGGCTTCGAAGGCCAGTATCGCGGAAGGGCTGGTGAACGCGACAATCTCGAACGCGTGCAGCGCGATGTCTACGACACGATCCGCTATTTTCAACCCCGCGCCCGGGACGACATCTCGCCGCATTGGCAAGGCATGGCGGCGACGCTGTCAAAGCCGCGCGCGCGGCTGCCGCTATGGGCGGTCGCGGCCGCCGCGGCGACTCTGGTGACGGCGGCGTTCTTCGGGTTGCGGGTTTTGATCACCGACGAGGGCGACGTCACCGCCGGAGAATTGCTGGCGCTCAATCCGTCGACGCCTGTCACCATCGAGCGCGCCAGCGTGGCGCCACTTGCCGAACCCACGGAAGCCGCCCCGCCTCCACCTGTCGCCGTCGTCCCCACCATCACCCAGATCGACCGCATCAGCGCGGCGCTTGCGAAGGAGATCGCCGGAGGCGCGTTGACGGTCGGCACGAAGGGCAACTTCATCGTGGTGGAGGTCAACAATCAGGTTCTTTTCGCGCCCGGGCAGGCCGAGCTGAAACCGGAATTCCAGCCCATCGCGGCAGAAATCGCCGCCGCGCTCGATGCCGAGCCGGGACCGATCCGCATCGTCGGCCACACCGACAATGTGAAGCCGAAGAAGTCGAGCCAATTCAAATCCAACTTCGATCTTTCCGTCGCCCGCGCCAAGGCCGTGCAGACAATGATGGCGAAGGCGCTCAAGGACCCGTCGCGAATGACCGCCGACGGCAAGGGCGAGGACGAGCCGATCGCCGACAACGCGACGGTGGAGGGCCGCGCGAAAAACCGCCGCGTCGACGTAATGATCCCGAAGGAGGAGACGCTGTGAACGGGTGCGGCGGGGAGCGGCACTGATGCGCTGGGTGTTGCGGATCTTCAGCCTGCTCGCGCTTGCCGGGTTCTCGGCGGCGGTCTGGTATGCCGGGCCGCTGATCCGCTATGCCGACACAAGGCCCCTCGGGCCCGCCTGGCTCAGGGCGACGATCATCGGCGTCACGGTTGCGGTGCTCGCGTTGTTCTACGGCATCCGTCTGTGGCAAGCGCGCAAGGCGCAAAGCGCGCTCGAAAAGGCCATCGCGCATACCGACGACCGGAACGACGATTCACAAGTGCTCGAGGCGCGCATGAGCGAGGCCATCGCGACGCTGAAGCAGTCAGGCGGCAGGCGCAACTTCCTCTATGAGATCCCGTGGTACATCATCATCGGCCCGCCGGGCGCCGGCAAGACGACGGCGCTGGTCAATTCGGGGCTGAAGTTCCCGCTTGCCGGCTCCGGCCATGCCCAGCCGCTGGCCGGCGTCGGCGGCACACGGTCCTGCGACTGGTGGTTCACCGACGACGCGGTGCTGATCGATACCGCCGGCCGCTATACCACGCAGGAGTCGGACCGCGAGCGCGACAAGGCGAGCTGGCTTGCTTTCCTGGGTCTGCTCAAGAAGTACCGCACTAGGCAGCCGATCAACGGCGTGGTCCTCGCCATCAGCCTTGCCGATCTCATCAGTCTGGACGATCAGCAGCTCGACGCGCATGTCACCGAAATAAGAAGCCGGTTGCGGGAGCTGCACGAGACGCTGAAGATCCAGTTTCCGGTCTACCTGCTCTTCACCAAAGCCGATCTCGTCGCCGGCTTTATGGACTATTTCGGCGATTTCGACGAAACCCGCCGACGCAAGGTGTGGGGCGCCACCTTCCAGACCACGGACCGCAACAAGAACATGGTCGGCGAGGCTGCGGCCGAGTTCGACGCGCTGGCCAGGCAACTGGCGGACGAGATCGCCGACCGCCTGCAGGACGAGGCCGACCCGGTGGCGCGCATCGCGATCTTCGGCTTCCCGGCGCAGTTCGGCGCGCTGAGAACCCGCGTCGTACGGTTTGTGACCAGCTTGTTCGATGCCTCGCGCAGCCAAGTAAATGTCAGCCTGCGCGGGTTCTATTTCTCTTCCGGCACGCAGGAAGGAACGCCTATCGATCAAGTGCTGGGCGCGATTGGCCGCAGTTTCGGCAGCGCGTCCCAGGCGCATCTTTCCGGCACCGGCAAAAGCTTCTTCCTGCATGATCTCCTGGCGAAGGTGATCTTCCCCGAGGCCGGCTGGGTCTCCTTCGACAGGGCCGCGGAGCGGCGCGCGGCATTCGCCAGATATGCCGGCCTTGCCGCGATCGGGCTGGCGGCTTGCGCGGCGCTCGGCGTTCTGGGTCTCAGCTTCACGGCCAACCGGTCGCTGATCGACTCCACCAGACAGGCGATGGCGCAGTATCGCGATAGCGCGGATTCGCTGCTCAAGAGCACGACGGTGACCGACGTCGATCTCGAGAACGTCATTGGCTCGCTCGACCAGTTGCGTAACCTGCCGGCCGGATTCGAAACCGCCGAGCAGTCGAAGCCGATCGAGGAGACGTTTGGGCTCAGCCAGCGCGAGAGACTGCTCTCTGCCGCCAGAACGGCATACCGGCAGGCGCTGGAGCGAAGCTTCCGCTCGCGTCTCCTCGTTCAGGCGGAGCGGACGATCCAGGCCAGGATGGCCGATCCGATCGCGCTCTACGAACCGCTGAAGATCTATCTGATGCTGGGCGGCAAGGCGCCGAAGGTCGACGATGAGCTGGTCGTCTCCTGGATGAGGCAGGATTGGGAGGAAAACCGCTATCCGGGCGAGAACAACCGCGAGGGCCGTGCGCAGCTCGAGAAGCATCTGCGCGCCATGCTCACGCTCGACGATGCCTATGATCCGGTGTTCGAGCTCAACGAGCCGCTGGTCGAGGCGGCGCAACGCTCGCTCGGACGCATGAGCCTTGCCGACCGCGCATCGGCGCTGATCAAGTCGGCGGTCTATGGAGCAAGGCTCGAGGATTTCTCCGTTGCCGCGAAAGCCGGCCCGGAAGCGCAGCTTCTGTTCGAACGCATGGACGGCAGCGAGCTTTCCGACCTTCGCGTTCCCGGTCTCTACACCCGAGCCGGCTTCAACGGCTTCTACCTGCCGCAGCTCTCGCACATGGCGCAAATGCTTGTCGACGACCAATGGGTTCTCGGCGGCGGCGGCGAACAGGGCGGCATCGACCAGGATCTGCCCAAGCTCGGTCCCGAACTCATCGACCGCTACGGCAAGGAGTTCGCGGCCGCATGGAACGGCGCGCTCGACCAGCTGAAATTCAAGGCGATGCTGAAAGACAAGCCGCAATATATCGCGCTCTCCGCCGCCGCCTCGCCGGACTCTCCACTGGACCGGCTGTTCACGGCGATCGCCGACGAAACCGCATTGACGCAGGGCAGCGCCGCTTCCGCGAGCGAAGACCCAGCCGGCATGGCCAAGGGCCTGGCGCGCATCGGCCTACAGATCGCCGGCGGCAAGTCGCAGAGCCGTGCCGGCACAAGCTCGTCCGCCACGCGAAACGCCGGCGCAACGGTGGAGGCGCAGTTCAGGCCGTTCCAGGCGCTGGTGAGCGGCTCCGCCGGCCGCCGGCCGCTCGACGCGCTGACGCAGAATTTCCACGATATCTACCAGAGCGTGAAGCTGGCAGTGGACGTCCCCGCGCAGACCGAGCGCGTCAACGCGAACCTGAAGCTGCAGATTTCGACGATGCGCGCCAATGCCTCGCGCCTGCCCAAGCAGCTTGCGCGCATGGTCGATGCGGCCGCGGACGAGTTCGAGGGCAATGTCGCCGAGACCTCGGTTGCCAACCTCAACCAGACGCTCGACGAGACGGTCACGCGCCCCTGCGAGGAGGCAGTCAATGGCCATTATCCCTTTGCCGGCGACAGCACGGAGGACATCTCGATGGCCGATTTCGCCAAGCTGTTCGCACCGGGCGGCCTGATGGACCGGTTCTTCGCGCAGAACCTTGCGCCGCTGATCGATATGACCGGGCAGGACTGGACCTGGAAGCAGGAGACCCGCTCCGGCCGCGGCCTCGCCAAGTCGACCTTGAAGGCGTTCCAGTCGGCGGCGGAAATCCGCAGCACCTTCTTCCCGTCGGGCGGTTCGGTGCCGCAGGTCGCGATCACCTTCACGCCTACCTCGCTGAACAGCGAGGCCGACAGCGCGGTGCTCAACGTCGACGGGCAAACCGTTGAGAGCGCGCAGGCCGGCAACGCGCCGAGCACGGTGACATGGCCGAGCGGCGCCGCTTCCGGATCCGCAAGCCTCAGCCTGACGCCGGAAATGCCGGGCCGCGAATCCGCCCTCAAATTCGAGGGGCCATGGGCGCTGAAGCGCCTGCTGGACAAGGCCAGCGTCACCAGCAATGGCGGCAACACCGAGGCGCGCTTCGTGATCGGCGGGCGCGACGTCGGCTACACGATGCAGACCGTTTCGGGGGCCAATCCCCTCCTGCTCCCGGCGCTGTCCGGGTTCAGCTGCCCGAAGGCGTTCTGACATGGCTCCGTCCCACAGCACCGCCGGCAGGAACCTTCATTTCGGTACTCTAATGTATGCGCTTGTGGCAAAGTGGCCTGGGCACGCGGCCCATCGTTCGTCACAGAGGACGCTCGCGAAGCGCTTGGTGGCAAATTGAGCACTGTCGCCCTTCCCATTGAGAGCTTCGGCGTGAGCCATAAGGGCTGTGTGCGCGACCACAACGAGGACAACTACCTCGTAGAGCAGCAGGCCGGTCTGTGGGTGGTGGCCGACGGAATGGGCGGGCATGAGGCCGGAGAAGTCGCTTCGGCCAGCATCGTCGATCACCTGGCGACAATCGGCATCGCGAGCTCGGCGCCGGACCTTCGCGCGCGCTTCGAGGACCGGCTGAGCCGCGCCAATGCCGAAATCCGCAACATATCGCGGTCGCGCGGCATCACCATCGGCTCGACCTTCGCGGCCCTGCTGGCGATGGACGGGCGGTTCGCGGGCCTGTGGGCCGGCGACAGCCGCATCTATCTGGTGCGCGGCGGCGCGATCTCGCAGATTTCGAGAGATCATACCGAAGTGCAGGAGCTTCTCGACCGCGGCATGATCAGCGCCGAGGAAGCGCTGATCTGGCCGCGCCGCAATGTCATCACCCATGCCGTCGGGGTCAGCGACGAACTCGTCATCGATTTCCAGCAAGGCGAGCTGATGCCGGGCGATGTCTTCGTCCTGAGCACCGACGGGCTGACCGCGCATGTCAGCGACGCGGAGATCGAGGCAGCCGTCAGATCAGGACCACCGCAGGCGGCGTGCGAGAAGCTGCTAGAGACGGTGCTGGCGCGCGGCGGAACGGACAATGTCACCATAGTGCTGGTGAGGATCGGCGACGGACGCAACGGATCGCTCCAATCGGATCAGTCTGCAACGAGGGCCGAGGGATGAGCGACGACGACAAGACGCGGATCCCGCCGAACCTCGCCTATACGGGCGTGGGCACGCAGCTTAGCGGCATTTACGAGCTCGACGAGCGGATCGCGTCGGGCGGCATGGGCGAGGTCTATCGCGGCCACAACATCCAGACCGGCGACCATGTCGCGATCAAGATCGTGCTGCCCGAATTTGCCCGCGATCAGACGATCCTGTCCCTGTTCCGCAAGGAAGCGTCGATCCTAAACCATTTGTCGCACGACGCGGTGGTGCGATACCACGTCTTCACCATCGATCCGGGGATCGGCCGGCCCTACCTCGCCATGGAGTTCGTGGACGGCCAGTCGCTGTTCGACGTGATGCGACGCGGCCCGATGTCGCTGCCGGACGCGCGCAGGCTTTGCCACCGCCTCGCCTCCGGCTTGAGCGCTGTGCATCAGGCCGGCGCGGTTCACCGCGATCTCTCTCCCGACAACATCATCCTGCCGGGCGGCCGGGTCGAGCGGGCCAAGATCATCGACTTCGGCATCGCGCGCTCGGCGCATGTCGGCGGCGAGACGCTGATCGGCGGAAAATTCGCCGGCAAATACAATTATGTCTCGCCCGAACAGCTCGGCCTCTATGGCGGCGAGGTCAGCGAGCAATCCGATATCTACAGCCTGGGACTGGTGCTGGCCGCCGCGCTGCGGGGCAAGCCGCTCGACATGAGCGGCTCGCAATACGAGGTCGTCGAGAAGCGCCGGGCCGTGCCGGACCTTTCCGATATCGATCCCGATTTCCGCGAAATCATCGAAGCGATGCTGCAGCCGGATCCGCGCGACCGGCCGGCAAGCATGGCCGAGATCGCCAGGGCAACGCGCGACGACGATCTCGACGCGACATTGCCGCCGCCGGCATCGTTTGCTCCGCGAGAACGCTCGGGCTTGCCGCGCGCCGGGTGGACCGCGCTGCCCGACTCCGCATCACAGCCCGCGACAGTTCCCGGCGAGCAGCGCTTCGTCCCGCATGTACGGCCGGCTTATCTGTCGGAGCGGCGGCCTGCGCCGGCGGCCGCTGCGGCCAGCGCGTCCACGCAACCGGCGCAGCGCAAGGCTTCGCGGATTCCGGCCATAGCTGGCGGTGTCGCGGTGCTGGCAGTCCTGGCGGCGGCAGGCGTCTATTTCAGCGGTGCCTTGACACCTCCGCCTGCCGTGCAAAAACCCGAATCTCTCACGCCGAAGCCGGCAGCAAAACCTGTAGCGGAAGTACCCAGGCCGCTGGCTGAGGCATCGAAGCCTCAGCCAGCAGCGCCAAAACCGCAGCCGCCGGCGCCAGCCGAGCCACAGCCGGAAGCACCGAAAGCTGGCAATGCAGCCACCGTTGAGCCGGCGAAGCCTGCCCTACCCGTTCCGCCGCAGACGGCACCCGCCGAGAAGCAGGCGGAAGCTACGACCGAGCCAGCGCCGACGCAGCCTGCCGAACTTCCGGGGCCTACCCCTAAACCCGAGACGCCGCCGGTAGCGGAGATTCCGCCGCAGCCTGCTCAAAAAACGCCGCCTGCCCTTCAGCCGCAGAGCCCAGCCAACACCAATCAGGCGCAAGGCTCGCAGGCCGCAAAGGTCGAGCCCACGCAACCGCCGACCGGGAAATCGCCGGCGCCCGCTCCCGCGCCGAAGGCTGCGGCAAGCCAGAAGCAGGTGCAACCGGCCAGCGAGCCGCCGGCGACCAAGCCCAGCGTATCGGACCTCGTAGACGCGCTGTCCAAACTGGCCCCGCCGAAAGCCCCCTCGCCTCAGACCACGGGAAAGCAGCTACCGGTGCCGCCTCCCAGCCCACCGGCAGCGCCCAAAACGCCGGCCAACCAGCCGGCGAGCGCATCGATACAACCGCCGCCACTGCCGCAGCCGCCGCCTGCCACCAAGCAACCTCAGAACACCAACGTTGCCATCAACCTGCCCAAGCCCGAGGTTCCGCCGCCGCCGAAGAAAACCGACGAACTGGCGCAGCGCGCCTCCTGGGTGCGCGACTTCAGCGGCGGCGACTGCTTCTATGCGACGCTGACATCGGCAACGGACAACGCCGCTGCGATCGAAGGCTTCGGGACGGCCGTGCAGCCCTTCGAGCAGCTGCTCAACGATTTCAAGTCGAAATTCCATCTCGAGCCGGACATCAGCGTTCGCCTCATCGACCAGCCGCAATGCGTGGTGACCAGCTTCCTGCGCTTTCTCGACCGCAGCGGGACAGAGCGGCCGCAGCTCGTTCTCGACCGGACTTCCGTCCCGGACGGATCGCCGATCAGCGGCACGCTGGTGACGCGCGGCGGGCTGGTTTCCAACGTGATGCTGATCGACCACAAGGGCATCGCCTTCAACCTCGACGACCGCATGGTGCCGCAACCGGACAAGGCGACTTTCAACTTCCCGATCGGTCTCGCCGACGCCGACAAGGCGGCCGGCAAGGCGGTGCCGCAGATCATGCTGGCGATCACCGGGCCACGGGATATCCAGGCCGCAATGTTCTCGCGGCCGACGCCGGCATCGGAGCTGCTGCCCAAGATCCTCGAGGAGATCGCGGCCGACGGTTCCCACTTCTCCGCCACCGCCAAGTATTTCCGCCTTGGCGGATAGACATGGACGCCGATGGAACTCCGCCGCCCGCGTTCATCACTCCAGCCACCGCCACGCAGGAAGCGTGGCTGGCTCATTCTGCCTGACCGCATGAGGCTTGCCGTGCTTGCCGGCGCGGCACTGCTCTCGATCTTCCTGAGCGACCGGGCGCATGCCGAATTCACCGTCTGCAACCAGACGCTCGATGTCGTCAACCTCGCCGTCGGACAGAAGGTCGACGAAGCCGACCAGACCGACGGCTGGTGGACGATCGGCGCCAACCAGTGCGTCAACGTCATCCGCGAGGAGCTGACCAACCGCTACATCTACATCTATGCCACCGACGTCTTCGGTCATGCGATCCTCGCCGGATCGACCGAGATGTGCATCGACCGGCGCCGCTTCTCGATCCGCGGCATCGAGGAATGCTGGCAGCGCGGCCATATCGCGGCGCGTTTCGTCGAGGTCGACACGCTGGAACAGGTGCGCTGGACCTATTTCCTGACCGGAAACAGCCCGTGACGCACAGCATCGACACGAGCTTCAAATTGAAGAAGCAGGCGCGCCTGGCCGAGCGCCGGCGCCGGCTCTGGCGCTGGGTTCTTTCCGGTGTTGCCGCGCTTGCCGTCGTCTCGGCAGCCACGGGGTTCTACCTGACACGCGACTACTGGTCGTTCGGCGACGAGGACGAGGAGCTGCATCCTGTCGAGGACATGGTGGATATGCCGCCCGATGCCCCGGTCTATGTCCCGGCCATCATCGATCTTGCCGGAGACCCGATGTGGATCACGCTGGCGCCGGACGCCGAGGCCGCAACCAAGGGCCACACGGTCGCCCGCCCGGCCGAGCTCGACAGCTCCGGCGCCTCGCCGCAGATCGAAATCCTCTCCGACGTGATGCTGAGCGCCAGCGAAAAGTTCATGACGACGATCCCGTCGACGCAAGAGGATTTCGCTTTCTTCCAGGCGCAGCGCCAGACCGCGCCGAAGTCTCCGGCAGCGACGCCTGAGGCTCAGCAGGCCGCCCTGCCCGCTCCGGCTGCAGCCGACGATCAGCAGGGCGATCTGGAGAACGACCTCCAGCCGGTGCCCGATGAGAGCGGAGCAGCTGCCGGCCCGGCGCCAAAGGCCGATGCCGGCGACCCTGAGGCCGGCTGGGGCGAGACCGTCGATCAGGGCGAAGCCGCCCTGCCCGCCTTCAAGAAGACCGAGATCGAGAACAACACGACGGTTGCGACCGTCACCAGCGACTACCAGCGCTTCGAGGCGACCGAGGACACGTTCGTGAAGATCCTCAACGACCGCAGCCTGGACAGCGTCGTCGCCGACGCGCACTTCTCCGCCGACGATGCCAAGCTCGCCGGCGAAGCGCTGAAGGCGCTGTTCAACCGCGACGGCCTCGGGGCGGGCTATGTGGTGGCCATGCGCGGCTTCCGGCCGAGCCGCGAGACGACGACGATGTCGCTGATGCAGGTCTCGATCTATGCCAGAAACGTCTATGTCGGCACGCTGACGCGCAATGCGGCCGGCGCCTTCGTGTCGGGAGTAGACCCCTGGGTGCGCGAGGACCTCTTCAACTATTCCGGCGCATCCGACGAAGGCGGACCCAAGCGGCAGTACCGCCTGCTCGACGCGATCTATTCGACGGCCGCGCGCAACAAGGTTCCGACCAGCGTGATCGGCGAAGCGATCATGTATCTGTCCAGGGGACAGGATCTCGACGCCTTCGCCAGCGAGGACCAGCACCTGGTGCTGATCTACTCGCAGACGCCTCGCGGCCAGGACGCATCGTCGGGACGGATTCTTTATGTCGGCGTCCAGGGCACCGAGAAGAGCCTCGACTGTTTCGTCTTCCAGCAGAGCGACGGTCAGTACGCCTGCGTCACGGGCAATGACGAGGTTCGTTCGCTGACCGTGACCAACGGCATGGTCACGCCGGTGGCCGGCGTGATGACTTCGACCTTCGGCCCACGCAAGCATCCGATCCTCGAAACAGTTCGCATCCACAAGGGCGTGGACTGGGCGGCTCCCATCGGCACCCCGGTCGTGGCGGCCTTCGACGGCGAGATCAGCTTCCAGGGCGATGGCGGCGGCTATGGCAATCTGGTGAAGATTTCGCACCCGAACGGGCGCGAGACGCGCTACGCGCATATGCAGAAATTCGCCATCGCAAGCGGTGTCGGCACCAAGGTGAAGGCCGGCGACGTCATCGGCTATGTCGGCACCACCGGGCTTTCCACCGGCCCGCATCTTCATTTCGAACTCTACCAGAACGGCGAGGCGATCGATCCGCTGGGGACAGTCACCACGGTTGCCGCCTATGCTTCCGGTGGTTCCGGCACTTCCGGCGATACCGCCGTCGAGACGCTGACCGACCGCATCGTCCATGTGGAAAGCGGCGGCAGCGCGCGAGCCAAGAACCCGCTTTCCTCGGCGACCGGCGCCGGCCAGTTCATCACCAAGACCTGGATCCGGATGATGAACACCTACCGCCCCGATCTTGCCCGCTCGCTGTCGACAGCGGACCTGCTCGCGCTTCGCTACGACGCCACGCTGTCGCGCGAGATGGTGCGCAACCTGGCGCGCGAGGGCGAAGCCTATCTGCGCGCCCGCGGCCACCAGATCACCGCCGGGCGGCTCTATCTCTGCCATTTC
Organism: Mesorhizobium album; assembly: GCF_033977205.1. Classification (NCBI taxonomy): domain Bacteria; kingdom Pseudomonadati; phylum Pseudomonadota; class Alphaproteobacteria; order Hyphomicrobiales; family Phyllobacteriaceae; genus Mesorhizobium; species Mesorhizobium album. Next base: position 90,161 of record NZ_JAVIIW010000015.1, read on the forward strand.
CTCGGCATGGAAGGCGCGGCCCAGGTGCTGGCGGCGCAGGGCTCGGCGCAGCTGAGCGCCGTGCTGGGATCAGCGGTGATCCAGGCCAATCCGTTCCTCACCGGCAAGACCGCCAGCTACGTCATCGACTGGGCCGAGCGGAAGATGGGGCAGAAGGTGATCCGTATGGCGTCCGATCAGGGCCAGCAGACGACCACAACCGAGATCCGCCAGACCTCGCCGGAATTCGAGAAATACAAGCAGGCCGTGACGGCCCTCATCAGCTCGATCCAGGCCACACTTTGAACGCGGGGCCGTGGTTCGCGACGAAGGTTCCTACTCCGTCCTGATCCGCATCTCCACGCGGCGGTTGACCGGATCATAGGGATTGGCGACGCGGGGGTGCGATTTGCCCAGACCAATCGCTTCGAGCCGGGTGGCCTGAACGCCGTTCGCGGTCAGGAAGGCGGCAACCGACTGCGCCCTACGTTCTGACAAATCCTGATTGTGGCGATCCGATCCGGACGCGTCGGTATGGCCTTCGACGATGAAGCTGAACGTGCTCAGCCGGTTGTCCTTCAGCGCCTTGGCGAATTCGTCGAGCTCCGTGCGCGCGGTCTGGTCGAGCTGGGCGGAATCCAGCGCGAAATTGATCATCATGTCGAGCCCGGTCTTGGTGGGAGCCGCGTTCTTCTCGTTCTTGCTTTTGCACTCTTCCTCGGTGCCGACGCAGATGCCGCGCGACGCGCCGAGATTTCCCTGGCCGGTGAAGAACTTGACGATGTCTTCGGATTTCTGAAGCGGATCAGCGGAAACGTGCGTCGAAAAAAGCACGGCCGCCAATGCAAAGGCTGAGCTGGCCCACCGCATGACCGTTACTCCTGTTTGAGCGGATTTCGTTAAGCGCGGCGCGCCGCGCTTTAAGTCCTCTTTTCATGCATGTCGTTTCCCCAAAACCGCTGCACACTTTTGGGCGACATGCATCAGCGAAAAATACCAAATTTCGCGACGATTGTCTGTGAACAAACGCACGCCGGGAGCGGTCGCCGTTTGCTAAAGCTAAGGCTTGACCAGCGCCCCGGCGGGGGCTTGAGTATCTCTATTCCTAGTAAGGGCGTGGCAGCCATGGCCAACGGGCTCCGGTTCAGGACGGCGCGGGATTTGTTCAGCGCTTGCCCTGCCGTCACCCGGGATATGAAAGCGGCGCCCACCGATCAGCCTTCGATCGAGTTTTGCCGCGCGCTGCTTGCCGGTCGCGTGCCCGAGGAGGCAATCACCTTCTGCGCCTATCTGCTGCCCGAGCGGGCCGCGGTCTGGTGGGCGCATGAGTGCCTGGGCAACCTTGCCGAACTCCTCGGCGACAGGGACCTCGAATTGCTGGCGCTCGTGCGCGACTGGGTCGGCGAGCCCGGCAACCCCGACCATCGCGCGGCGGTGGCCCAGGCAGTGGAGGTGCCGCCCGCGACGCCCGTTTCCTGGGTCATTCTGGCGGCAGGTTGGCGCGACGCCGGTCCGGCCATCGATGCCGGACTTCCCGCCGCCCATGCCGTCAGCGCGGGGATCCTGGCCGGGCTTGCGCGTGTATCGCTGGCGGACCGCTTTGCCGTTCTCTCCGCCTTCGCCGAAATGGGGATCCAGATGGCCGAGATGGAGGCGCAGCAGCAATCGGCCGTCGCCTATTAGGTCCGAGCCGCAGGCGTTCACCTGCAGCCGCCTTGCACCTACTTGCCAGTAGCGTTGGCGGCTTGCTATCCGAATAGTAACAAAACGAACGAAATGGCGATGATGAGTCCTGCCGCCTGCGCGGCACCTTTCACCCGCATTTTCCGCCGAATGCGACGACTTCGACCTGGAACGCCCCCTGCCCAGGACAACTCTGTATCTATACCGGCACGCTTGGTGAGCAGCTCCAGGCAGCTAAGAGCCAAACGCTGCGCGTCGGGATAGTTTTGGCCGTTGTCGAGTGCTCATCACCAGCCGCTGTTGCCGCCGCCGGAGTTACCGCCGCCCGCATTACCTCCGCCGTTGCCACCGCCCAAGGGCGCGATTACTGGCGCGGTTTCGGTCTGAACGGGCTGGATCAGTTTCTTGCCGGTGACTTTCTTCTGCTTGACGACCTTTGGCGTGGTCGTCGTGCGAACGACCTTGTGCTTGACCGTCGGCGCCGGCTCGACCTTGGGCGCCATGGTCGTGCACCCCGCGACAGCCAGAGCGCAGGATAGGATCGATGCGACGATTGACTGCTTCAATGCCCTACCCACCATTGCCTCCTTGTTGATCAGAACAAGTCCCGACGCGGATTGGCTTGTTCCCAGACCGCCCTGGCCGTCTTGACCAGTTGATCGTCCAACGCGCCGACCGCCGATATCTTCGACTTGAGTTCCCCACGCAGCTGTTTCAGGGCCGCCGTCTTCGCCTTGGCTCCGAATTTCGCCAGCGTGGCCTTTGCGTCCGGAATTTCGTTCCGGAGATCGAGCGCGGCCGCGAAAGCGAGATAGCGCACGGCCACAACCTGGTCGGCCTTCCCGCCCTTCTGCATCTCAAGCGCCGCGCGATCGTAGGCACCGGAATAATCGCCGCGGGCGGTCGCTAGTTCGAACAGCCTTTGCGCTTCGTCGAGGTTCTGCGCTACGCCAACGCCGTCCCGGTACATGCGTCCAAGGCTGCCAGGAGCGTACGGCTGGCCGAGGTCCATCGCCTTCTGAAAAAGCGCCTGGGCCTGCTTCGGATCCTTCTCGACGCCGCGACCGGAAAGATAGCTGCGGCCGAGAATGTTCATCGAATACATATCCTGTCGCTCGACGCCGGCCCTGAGAAAGGCCACGGCGCGGGCCGGATCGGCAGGCACGCCGTTGCGGCCCTCGGTGAAGATCGCGGCGAGATCGTTCATGGCGTACGTATGTCCCATCGCCGCCGCTTTCAGCAGCAAATCCAATCCCTTGCCGGTGTCGCGCTGCACGCCGAGACCGTTGAAGAGGGCGCGTCCCCAGGCGGTCATCCCGTAGGGATCCCCTTTGTCAGATGCCTTTAAATAGAAGCCATTCGCCTTCGTGGGATCGATAGCCGTCCCTATTCCGGACGACTCGATGTAGCCAAGCTCGAACACGGCGCGGACATGGCCTTTGTCGGCGGCCTCCCGGATGGCTTTCTTCGCCTCGTCGACCTTGCCCACGGCAAGCAGCGCGCGTCCCAGCTCATAGCGGAAGCGGGCAACATCCGGGTAAGCCTTCACCGCCGCGCGGCACACGTCCACGGCGTTGCTGCTGATTTCGTTCGGCAGCAGGCCGGGGACAACGCCCTGCAGGTCGAGAGGCTCGCCGGCCTCCCTGTCGCAGGGCTCGACGCTTGGCGACAGCTTCATCGTTGCCGGCTTGGGCGGCGTGTTGTCGGCCCGGATTTCGAAGCCGACGATGAGCGGTTTGGCGGCGCCGATCTGGGGTTCGTAGCGCAGACGGTCGACCTCATCGGCCATCAGGCTGGAATCCGGGGACAGAGTCCGATCCGGCAGCGACAGCGTTCCCGTTTCCGGGTAGCTGGCAAGCTTCACGCTGACAGCAGGGTCCTTGGTCGGGAAATCGAGCTTCAGCGGAACCGGGCCGACGCCGACCGGGACGCTGACGTCACGCTTCTCGATCGCCTCGGCGGCGCCGGCGATGTGGATGCCGCGCTCCAGCACCTGCTGCTTCTGCTCGGCCTCGAGCGAGGCCACGAGCTGCTGCCCCGCGGCGCCTTCGCCGTTCTTGACCCGGAACACTAGGATACCTTGGGATTCGCCGCCCCAATTGTCACGCGTGGCATAGGCCAGCATGTCGACCTCTTCCTGCGCGCCTGTGCCCTTCGGCACGTCCATCGCCAAGCGCGGCAGGTCCTTGCCGGCGATCGGCTCGCCCGTCGCGACAGGCTTGCCGTCGAGCATCAGCCGGCCAAGCGCCGGCGGCCTTTCGATGCTGACGGTGACGGCCCCGCCATCGACATCGACCGGCGCCGGCAGGCCCAGCGCTACCGGCCCGACGCCTGACGGCACAACCTTCTCCAGTACCGGCGGCAGCACGGGACGGCTGGCGCGGCGCATCAGCACCACCTCGTCGATCAGCGAGGAGTTCTCCCACGGAACCTGTTTGCCGTCGGTGGCTTCGACCACGTCGCGGCGAACGGCGGCCATGACGGTGCGGATCTCCTGGTTAGGCGCCAGCGCACGACGGGAAAACGCGGACGAGAACGGGCTGAGGTCGCCGGTGCCGTCATAGGCGACCGACCCCGGCTCGGTGGCGAAGGCGATCAGCGTGTTCAGCGAGCTCTTCACCTGCGCGAGGCCGGCGCCGCCTGTGGCGATCAACTGGTCGCGCAGCCAATAGTCCTTGCGGGGAAACGGATTGTTGCGGCAGGCGTCGAGGATGATCACCTGGATCTTCGATTTCGCGCGCAGTTGCTGCAGCACGTCGTCGAGCTTGATCGCCTGGACCTCGATGTCGGCCGCATTTTTCAGCGAGGCATCGACCGGGATCAGGAAGTTCTCGCCGCCGATCTGGAAGCCATGGCCCGAATAATAGACGACCGAGAGATCGGCGCCGTCCGCCGCCGCCAGATAGTTGCGGAATTGCTCCTCGAACTGAAGCTTGGTCAAGTCCTTGGCGACGAACACGTCGAAACCGGCCAGCCGGAATGTGTTCGATACATCCTGAGCATCCTTGTCCGGGTTCTTGAGAGCCGGAATATCTCGGTATTCGGAATTGCCGATGACAAAGGCAACCCTTCGATCGGCATGGGCTTCGAACGCCGTGAAGCCCACGAGGACCAAGGCTGCAAGGAACGCGCAGCATCGCAGCATGGCAAATCCTTAACTGCTATGACCTGTCGGCCGCAGGAACGCAGCTTGCGGCGCCGAGGTCTGTTAAAGAGTTCACAATCTGCCGGGACGGGAGCAGACCGCATGCATAACGACAGCGGGCACGCGCCTTATCCAACCAAGTCCTAAAATACTCCAGAGGCATGGGCGCCGCAATGATCGTTGCTCGCCACCAAGCGATCGACCGAGGCTTATAAGGCGTCCGCGCGGGGTCCGTCCCGCAGGCGGTCGCGGCCTAGAAAGCCGATGCAGAGCCCGCGGGCGTCAAGCCGCCGTCCATGCGGTAGCGCGGCGGCTCCCCGGCGCGATCGTAAACCTGCCAGTCGAGGGATCGGGCTCCAAGGCGGAACACGGCCGTCGCCAACGTGTTTTCGTGGTCGGGATCGTCCGGCTGCGCGCGATAGATCGGCAGCGACGCGGCTCCGGTGTCCCACAGCACAGCGAGAGGATCGTCCGCACTGTCTGCAAAGCCGTTGACGATGTCGTCGCCCCGCTGCTGCCGAGACAGGGAAGACGGCGTGATGACCTGCCGCTCGTTCGCTGTGTCGCGATGGATCAAGTGATTGGAATGGCAGCTTGGCTGCCGCAGCAGCTCGACCGAACAGCTCGAATGCGTGAACTCGACGCTGGCAAGGCGCGTGTCGCCACGCTGGGCCAGCGTGAAATGAAAGGCGCCGGCGCGATCGGCCGTCCGCAGCAGCGCGATCGCCTCGTCGAGCGATCCGCAGTCGAGCACGGCGCGGCCGAGGATCATGCGCGGCAGGCCGGCGCCGGCGCCGCGGGAGCGTATGTTGTTAACGGTCTGGACCAGGCCCGCCTCGTTCGCCGCAAAAGTGTGCCCGGGGATCGAGGCGGGATAGACGAAACTCGTGAACGCCTTTCCGTTTTCGGGTCGAACATGCGCCAGCGCGCAATGGCCACGAAAGCCCGGATCGCCGTCTTCGTTGTGGGCAATGACCGGCTCATTGCCCGGTATCTGCACAGTGGTGCAGCCGTCCGGCGCGAGCGCCCAGAAATCGCCACGGCAGTTCCAGACAAACACATCATCGAACGGCAAGGCGAGGCCTTCGGCCAGGCCCTGCAATTCCGACCAATAGGCAGGAAAACGGGTTTCGACCAGCCGCCGCATTTCGGCAACACGCGGATCGTGGCGGAACGCCATGACGGACGCCCAAGCATGGCTCGCGGTCAAATGCCGATGCGCGATCCCGGCGCCGAACCGCCCGAGCTGAACGCCGACGTCGTGGTGGCTACCCTTGACTTCCAGATATCCGAGCCGGCCTTCAATGGACATGCTGAAGGAACTCGCGTAGGCGTGGATTTTCAGGATTGGCCAGCAGCTTGGACGGATTGCCGTCGACCGCGATCTTGCCATCCTCCATGAAGATCAGCCGCGTGCCGACCTGGCGCGCAAACGCCATCTCATGTGTGACGACGATCATCGTCATGCCCTCCTCGGCGAGCGAGCGCATGACGCGCAGCACCTCATGGCGCAGTTCGGGATCGAGCGCCGATGTCGGCTCATCGAACAGCATCAGCTTCGGCTTGACCGCTAGCGCCCTGGCGATCGCCACACGCTGCTGCTGGCCGCCCGAAAGCTCCGACGGATAGTGATGGCCGCGATCGGCAAGGCCGACCTTGGCCAGCAAGGCCTTCGCCTGATCGAGCGACTCGGCGCGGCTGACGCCTCGCACCCGCCGCGGTCCGAAGGCGACGTTGTCGAGCGCCGTCATCTGCGGGAAGAGGTTGAACTGCTGGAAGACCATGCCGGCTTCCTGGCGGATCAGCCGTATCTGAGAGCGCCCGGATTTGACGCTGATGTTGTCGACGACGAGATCGCCGCCATTGATCTCCTCGAGCGCGTTGATGCAGCGCAGGAGCGTCGACTTGCCCGAACCGGACGGGCCGATCAGGACCACGACCTCGCCGGCATCGATGGTGAGGTCGACCTCGCGCAGGACAACGACCTTGCCGAAAGCCTTGGTGACTTTGCGAAATTCGACGATGCTCACAGGATTCGCATCCTCTTTTCGGTCACGCGCAGGATCAGGGTAAGCGTGCCGGTCATCAGCAGATAGAGCACCGCGACCGCTGTCCAGATTTCGACGGCACGGAAATTCGCGGCCATGATCTCCTGGCCCTGTCTGGTCAGCTCTCCGACCCCGATGACGATGAACAGCGACGTATCCTTGAGGCTGACGATGAACTGGTTGCCGAGCGGCGGGATCATCCGGCGAAAGGCCACCGGCCCGATGATGTAGACCAGCACCTTCCACATCGGCAGGCCGAGCGCCAGGCCGGCCTCCTTGAGCCCCTTGTGCACGGACAGGAAGGAGCCGCGCACAATCTCGGCGATGTAGGCGCCGGCATTGACGACGATCGACGTGATCGCCGCGGTCATTGGATTGACGCGGATGTCGGCCAGGATCGGCAGGGCGAAATAGATGAACATGACCTGGACGACGATCGGCGTGCCACGGATCAGTTCGATGTAGGCGAAAGCGATCGCGTTGACGATCGCGTTGCCATAGGCGCGCATCAGACCGGCGATGGAGCCGACGACGAGGCCGCCCACCAACCCCGCAACGGCGATGAGGATGGTGAGCTTCGCGCCGCCGAGCAGCGCGGGCAAGGCACCAACGATGACTGACCAGTCGAAATCCATGGCGATGGTTTTCCGGAGCGCTTAGGAGGCGCGCCGGTCAGCCCGGCGCGCCCGGCGAATGGATCAAAGCTTCGGCTCGGTGCCGAACCATTTCTTGTAGATTTCGGTGTAGCGGCCATCCTTCTTCATGTTGGCCAGCGCCGCGTTGACCTTCGGCAGCAGCTCGCTCCCCTTCGGGAAGCCAATGCCGTATTGCTGCGCCATCATCTGCTCGCCGACCGCCTTGACCTTGCCGCCGCCGGCCGTCTTCACGTAGTAGAGGACGTTCGGCGTGTCATGCATGGCCGCGTCGACGCGCCCCGTCTGCAGTTCCAGATAGGCGTTGTCGACGTTCGGGAACTGGCGCAGCTCCGTGTCCTTGAAATTCTCCTTGGCGTAGTCCGCCGCGGACGTTCCGGTCTTCACCGCCAGCACCTTGCCCTTGAGATCTTCCGGACCCTTGATCGTGCTGTCGGCGGGCACCATCAAGAGGAAGCCCGAATCGTAATAGCCGTCCGAGAAGTCGATGACCTTCTTGCGCTCGTCCTTGATGGTGATGCCGGCGAGCGCGATGTCCACCTGCTTGGTCTGCAGCGCCGGAATGATGCCGTTGAAGTCCATCGGCTGCAGCGTGTAGGTCACGCCTATCTCCTTGGCGATCGCGGCCCACATGTCGATGTCGAAGCCGACATATTTGTCGCCTTCCTTGAATTCGAACGGCACGAAGGCGGTGTCGGTGGCGACGATCAGGTCGTCGGCCCGGGCGCTTTGCGTGAGGGCGGCGGCCGCCGTGGCGAATGCGGCGAACAGGATTGTGCTCAGTTTCATTTTTTTGGTTCCCCTTTGCTTGGCTCTATGTGGTTGGAAGCGACGCGAGTGCCGCGTCGATCGCATCGCCGAGCCTTTCAACGATGCGGCTGATGTCGTTGCGTTGGACGATGAAGGGCGGCGCCAACAGCACATGGTCGCCCAGGCGGCCGTCGATCGTGCCGCCCATCGGATAGACCATCAGGCCGCGCGCCATGGCTTCCTTCTTGATGCGCCCGTTGAGCTTCAGCTTCGGGTCGAAGGGACGCTTGCTGGGGCGGTCGGCCACCAGTTCGACCCCGCGGAACAGCCCGCGGCCGCGAATGTCGCCGACGTGATGATGGTTGCCGAGGCGCTCGGTCAGTTGGCGCTCGAGCTCGTCGCCCATCGCAACCACGTTGGCGAGCAGGCGATCGCGCTTGATGTTTTGCTGGACGGCGAGCGCGGCTGCTGCCGCCATCGGATGGCCCATATAGGTGTGGCCATGCTGGAAGAAGCCGGAGCCGTTGGCGAAGGCGTCGAAGATCTTCTGCGACAGCAGCACCGCGCCGATCGGCTGGTAACCGCCGCCCAGACCCTTGGCGATGGTCATCAGGTCGGGCGCCACGCCGTCCTGGTCGCAGGCATGAAGGGTGCCGGTACGGCCCATGCCGCACATCACCTCGTCGAGGATCAGCAGCACGCCGTAGCGGTCGCAAATGGCACGGATGCGCTTGAGATAGTCGGCCACCGGCGGCACCGCGCCGGCGGTGGCGCCGACGACGGTCTCGGCGACAAAGGCGATGACTTCGCCCGCGCCGAGCTCGAGGATCTTATCCTCGAGCTGCTGGGCGGCGCGCGCCGCATAGGCCTCGTCGCTTTCGCCGGTCTCCTGCAGCCTGTAGGCGTAGCAGGGGTCGATGTGATGGGTTTCGATCAGCAGCGGCTTGAACTGCGCGCGGCGCCACTCATTGCCGCCGGCGGCGAGCGCGCCGAGCGTATTGCCGTGATAGCTTTGCCGCCGCGCGATGATGTGCCGGCGCTGCGGCTCGCCGATCTCGACGAAATATTGCCGCGCCATCTTCAGCGCCGCCTCGACGGCCTCCGAGCCGCCGCTGAGCAGATAGGCATGGCTGAGGCCGGTCGGCGCGTCGGCGACGAGCAGGTCGGCAAGCTGCTCGGCCACCTCCGAGGTGAAGAAGCCGGTATGCGCGTAGGCCAGCCGGTCGAGCTGTTCGTGGAGCGCCGCAATGACCGCGGGATGGGCATGTCCCAGGCAGGAGACGGCGGCGCCGCCGGAAGCGTCGATATAGGCCTTGCCCTCGGCATCGAAGAGCTCGATGCCCTTGCCGCCGACGGCGACCGGCATTTTCCCATGAATGGCGCGATGAAGAAGGCGGGTCACGATCGTTTCACCCTGGTCTTGAGGTGGGTGTTGAGCGCCGCCGACTGCCGATCCACTCTGGCTAGCGCCTCGCCGGCCGCATCGCCAGCGTGACCGGCGACCAGCGAGCCCAGGATCTCGGCGACGACGAAGGCCGGCGACATGGTGTGGAGGAAGGACGGGCTGTCGGTGGAGACGACGACGGTGCAGGCGGCAAGCTGGGCCAGCGGCGCGACCGGACTGTCGGTGATGGCGACGACAGGGATGCCGCATTCCCGCGCATATTCGGTCAGCTCGACTGTCTGGCGCGTGTAGGGAAGCACGCTGACCGCGACCAATATGTCGTCGCGCGTCGCGCTGCCCAGCGCATCGGCGCCGATACCGCCGACGGCGTCGAGCATGGTCGACTGCTTGCCGGCAAGGGACAGCACATAGTGCAGATGCCAGGCCGGCGTATGGCTTGAGCGCAGGCCAAGGCAATATATGCGCCGCGCTCCCGCAAGCAGCTTTGCCGCGCCGACCAGACTGTCCAGGGCGCCCGGCTGCGAAAGGGCGCCGATCTGCGCGCACACGCCATTCAGCATGTCGGCGGCCAGCACGTGGTCGCCCTTGAGCGCCTGGCTCCTCGCCTGTGTGCCGACGCGTCCGACAAAGCCCGTCATGTCGTTGCGCAGGACGTCGGCGTAAAGCTGGCGCACGTCCTCATAGCCCGAGAAACCAAGATGCTTGGCAAGGCGCGTCATGGTGGCCGGCTGCACCTGCGCCTGCCGCGCCTGCTCCCGCATCGACAGCAGCGCCACCTCGCGCGGCGAATGAAGAATATAGCGCGCGGCGGCCTGCAGCTGCTCCGACATGGTGTCGAAGGCTTCCACGATCCTTTCGGCGAGCGGCGCTTCTTGCATGGACGACCGAATAACCCAAAACAAAGCCTATTGCAACATGTGTTTCATATACGTATTAAATGATTGTAATGGATCATAACCTGATCGAGGTGCGAAATGAGCGCTGATGCGCCGCGCGAGGTCGTGATTGCCGTGGCGCCGAATGGCGGCCGGCGCACGAAGGCCGACCATCCGGCAATACCGCTGACGGCGACCGAACTGGCGCGCACCGCCGCCGAATGCCTCGAGGCCGGCGCGGCGATGATCCATGTCCACATACGCCGGCCGGACGGGCGTCATCTGCTCGACGCCGATGCTTACAGAGAGGCCATTTCGGCGATCCGCGCGGAAGTCGGCGAACGTCTGGTGATCCAGATCACCACCGAGGCGCTCGGCATCTACAGCCCGGCGGAACAGGCGGCGGTTCTCAAGGCGGTGCGGCCCGAGGCCGCTTCACTTGCGCTTCGCGAGCTTGCCCCCGACGCGGCGTCAGAGCCGGCCTTCACCGATCTGGTGGGCTGGATGAAGGAACACGGCGTGCTGCCGCAGATCATCCTCTACGACGCATCCGAAGCCGTTCGCCTGGCCAATATGATCCAGCGCGGCTCGGTGCCTTGGACCGGCATCCCGGTCCTCTACGTGCTCGGACGCTACACCGTTTCGCAGACCTCGCAGCCGTCGGACCTGCTGCCTTTCCTAGCGCCCGGCGCGCCGCAATTTTCCAATTGGAGCGTGTGTGCGTTCGGCAGGCACGAAGCGGCCTGCGTCACCGCGGCCGCATTGCTTGGCGGTCATGTGCGGGTCGGTTTCGAGAACAATCTTCACTTGCCTGACGGCCAGTTGGCGAGCCGCAACGCGGCGCTGGTCGAGCCAGTCGCAAGCGCGATCGAGCGGCTTGGCTACAGCCCCGCCGACGCCGCCGCGGCCCGCAGGCTGTTTTGCGCGCGGTGACGCGCGATCGCCGGCGCCGGCATGGTCAAGCGATAAGCTGGTCGATCCTGATCGGCAGATCGCGGATGCGCTTGCCGGTCGCGTGATAGACCGCGCTCGCGACGGCCGCGGCCGTGCCGACATTGCCCAGCTCGCCCAGGCCTTTTAGGTCTTTGGTGCTTGGGGGCAGAGGCAGCGCCGGTTGTGGCGGCAAAGGAACCTTTCCGAACGCGGGCTGTTGACCTCTGTTTGGCGATGCGCAACGGCGCCGCCCAATTTTCACTCGTCATCGAGAGTCAAGCCGGTGGATACGAATTCTCCAGTTGCCGAACCCGTGGACGAGACGCAGCGCAAGGCGCGCCGCTCCGACAAGCGGGACAAGAACTCGCAGCATAGGCGATCGCCGCCCTCCAACACCCGACGGAGAGCCAGGGCCGATACCTCCCAGGAAAGGACCGAAGCGTCTCCCGGAGGGGGAAACGCTTCGCAGGACAAGCGGCCCCGCGCCCTGTCCGGATCCATCAAACGGCATCCTTTCAGAGCGGGAGCCGTCCTGCTTGTCGTGCTTTCGGCGGCGGCAGGCGCATCGCTATGGTGGCTGAACGCGCGCAACTACGAATGGACGGACGATGCCTTCATCGACGCGCGCACTGTAACCATCGGCGCCGAAATAGCGGGCCGCATCACGGACGTGGCCGTCACCGACAATCAGCCGGTACAGGCGGGCGCGGTCCTGCTTCGCATCGACGACAGCGACTACCAGGCTTCGCTCAAGCAGGCGGAGGCCAGCGTGGCGGCGGCGCAGGCCGAGATCGCCAATGTCGAGGCCCAGACCGAAGCGCAGAACGCCAAGATCGGCGCCGCGCAGAAGCAGGTCGCGCAGGCTCAGGCGGCGCTCGAATTCGCCAAGTCCGAGGATCAGCGCAACCGCGAGCTGCTGGCAAAAGGCACGGCGACCGAGCAGCAGGCGCAGCAGGCCGCTTCAACGCTGCGCCAGGACCAGGCGGCGCTCGACACGGCGACGGCGAATGCAGAGGCCGCAAAGAGCCAGCTTGCCGTGCTGCAGGCACAGGGCAAAAGCGCCGAAGCCAAGCTGCGCCAGGCACGTGCCAGCGAAGACCAGGCCAGGACCACGCTTGCGCGCACCACCATCGTTGCTCCGGTGGCCGGACGGGCGACCAACATCACGGCTGCAAAGGGCACCTATGCGCAGCCCGGGCAGGTGCTGATGATATTCGTTCCGCAGAACGTCTGGGTGAAGGCGAATTTCAAGGAGACGCAGCTCGACCTGATGCGGCCGGGCCAGCCTGTCGACATCGCCATCGACGCCTATCCGGAAAAGACTTACCACGGCCGCGTCGACAGCGTGCAGGCCGGCAGCGGCACCGCCTTCAGCCTTCTGCCGGCCGAGAACGCGACCGGCAATTTCGTCAAGGTCGTGCAGCGCGTGCCCGTGAAGATTGTCTTCGACCAGCCGCCCGACGCCTATCTCGGTCCGGGCATGTCGGTGGTGCCGACGGTGACGGTGCGATGACCGACGCAGCGCTGGCCCATGGCGGCGAAAGCCGCTCCGCCGCCGGCGGACGCAACCCATGGCTCATCGCGATCGTCGTCTCCATCGCGACCTTCATGATGGTGCTCGACACCTCGATCGCCAATGTCGCGCTGCGCCACATTGCCGGCAGCCTTGCGGCCGGACTGGACGAGAGCACCTGGATCATCACCACCTATCTTGTGGCCAGCTCGGTGATCATCCCAATCAGCGGCTGGCTGGCCGACGTCATCGGCCGCAAGCGCTATTACATGCTCTGCGTCGCCACCTTCACCGGTGCATCGCTGCTCTGCGGCCTGGCGCCCAATCTCGAAATGCTGATCCTGTTCCGCATCCTTCAGGGGCTTGGCGGCGGCGGCATGGCGCCGAGCGAGCAATCGATCCTTGCCGATACTTTCCCGCCCGAAAAGCGCTCGCAGGCCTTCGCGCTCTACGGCATCGCGGTCATCGTCGCGCCGACGGTCGGCCCGACGATCGGGGGATGGCTGACGGATCATTTCTCCTGGCATTGGATCTTCTTCATCAACGTGCCCTTCGGCATTCTTTCGCTGGCGCTCGTGCAATGGCTGGTGGTCGAGCCGGCCGTGCTGGAACGCGAGCGCCGGGAGAGGCTGAAAGACGGCCTTAAGGTGGATTGGGTCGGCTTCATCCTGGTGACGCTGGCGCTCGGATGCCTGGAAGTCTTCCTCGACGAGGGCCAGCGCAACGACTGGTTCTCCTCGAGCTTCATCACCAGCTTCGCCGTGATCTCCGCCATCTCGCTGCTCATCCTGATCCCGTGGGAGCTGACGCACCGCGATCCGATCGTCGACATGCGGCTGCTCTTCATGCGCCAGTTCGGCACCGCCTTCCTCGTCATGATGGCGGTGGGCGCCGTGCTGTTCAGCACGACGCAGCTCATGCCGCAGCTGCAGCAGACCGCGTTCGATTATACCGCGACATTGTCGGGGCTTTCGATGATGCCGGGCGGCATCGCGATGCTGATGCTGATGCCTATTTCCGGCTTTGTCTCCGGTTTCGTGCAGCCGAAATACCTGATCATGATGGGCATGTCGGTGGTGGCGTTAGCGCTTTGGCATATGACCGCGCTGGCGCCGGATGCGACCTTCAGCTTCTTTGCCTTTGCCCGCGTCTTCCTGATGGTCGGCCTGCCCTTCCTGTTCATTCCGATCACGACGGCGGCCTATCTCGGCCTGCCGCCGAGCAAGACCAACCAGGCTTCCGCGCTGATCAACGTTGCTCGCAACATCGGCGGCAGCATCGGCGTCTCGCTGACGACCACGGTGATCGCGCAGAATGCTCAGCTGCATCAGTCCAACCTGATTGCAAACACCGTGCAATCATCGTCCACGTACCAGCAGACATTGCGGCAGGTTGGTGGCTTCTTCGCCGCACAAGGCTCCCCTGCCGTCGAGGCCAAGGCACAAGCGATCGGCTGGGTCGGCCAGATCATTGGCCGCCAGGCGACGCTCCTCGCCTATGTCGACGTCTTCCGCTACTCCGCGATCGCCACCGCGTTGCTGGTGCCGCTCGCGCTTCTGCTGCGGTCGCCCAAGCCGTCCCGGTCCGCGAAATAGCGCGCCGGCCGCGGCATGCGCTGCACCCGAGCCAATGGGCCGCAGCGCAGCAAGGCAGCCCAAACCATGCTTAGGACGACATCGTGCAGCGACAAGCTATCTCGCCAGCCGCTCGGCGTGCCACTTCAGGTGGTCGTCCATGAAGGTCGAGATGAAGTTGTAGGAATGGTCGTAACCTTCCTGCATACGCAGCGTCAGATCGATGCCGGCCTTCTTGCAGGCCTCTTCGAGCAGCCATGGGCGCAGGCCGTCCTGGAGGAAGCCATCCTCGGTACCCTGGTCGACCAGCAGCTCGCCGAGGCGGTAGCCGTCCTCGATCAGCAGCGTGGCGTCATAGGCGCGCCAGTTCGCCTCGTCGGGCCCAAGATATTTTTCCAGCGCCGGCCGCGACCAGCCCGCCGTCGTCGGCTGCACGATCGGCGCGAAGGCCGAGCAGCTCTTGAACCTGTCCGGGTTCTTCAAGGCGATCGTTAGCGCGCCATGCCCGCCCATCGAATGGCCGAAGATCGACTGCCGGGCCATGTCGACCGGAAAATTGGCGGCGACCAGCGCCGGCAATTCCTCGGTGACATAGGAATACATGCGGTAGTTTTTCGCATAAGGCTCTTGCGTCGCGTCGACGAAGAAGCCGGCGCCGCTGCCGAACTGCCAATTGTCCTTTTCGTCAGGCACATCGAGCCCGCGCGGGCTCGTGTCGGGACAGACGATGACGAGCCCCAGCTCGGACGCCATGCGGCGATACTCCCCTTTGTCCATGACATTGGCGTGAGTGCAGGTGAGCCCCGACAGATACCAGAGCACCGGCACGTGGCCTGCCGCGGCCTGGGGCGGCGCGAAGACGGCAAAGGTCATGTCACAGGCGCAGACTTCGGAGGCGTGGGAATAGACGCCCTGGACGCCGCCATGCGATTTGGAGGAGGAAAGGACTTTCATCGGCTCTGCCTTCTCGTCAGGGAGTGTCGGCTCCGGCATAGCCCCCGGACCTCACATTCGCAACCTTGCGTCTGGCGAAAGCGACACCGGTGACGCGATGCCGCGAAAACCTTGAAGCCGCCAAAAAGGTCGCGTCCGGCTGCTCTGGATCGAAGCTATCCCAGAGTTTGACTGGCAAGCGCATAGGTCGTCGGTGCAGCAGCGCCGCCGGCGGCGAAATCGGCAAGGCGTTTGCCCATCGACATGGTCAGTACGGTGTCGAAGACCGGCATTGCGCTGTGCGACAGAAAGCCGGCGAACTCGCCGCTCCCCATATGGGTGTCCACCCGCAGAAAGCTGCCCGAATGATCAGCCACGTGCGGCTGGACCACCGCGATGGCATCGGCGTCCTGCACGGCCACGACCGGACCGACGACATGGCCGCGGCCGAACGGGCGGCACAAGGCGAAGGCCTTGAGTGCGCCGCTGTCGAAGAGCCCGTAGCCGACGGACTGGTCGAACAGCTTTTGCACAAGTGCTTCTCTGCGCACCCCGAAACCGGCGGCGTCGAGCGCGACGATCGCCGGCACATGCTCCGCCCGCAATCGCCGCACCTCGCCAACCGCCCTTTCCAGGCCTGCCGACCCGATCGCATGGACAACCCCCTGGCATTGGTAGACGGTCTTCTCCGGCTGGAAATCGAGGGAGAGATAGAGCCGCCGTGCAGCACGGGTTGCATTCAGGCGCAGGTCACGCCCGGCGACCTTATCGAAGACCCGCTTCATCAGCCATTGGGCCGCCCCCAGCGTCTGAAGCCGCGGCGAGGTGATGACCATGCCTACGGTCGAGAAATTGGCGCCATGCGAGAACCACATGGCCGAACCGAGAACCCGGCCGATCTCATCGAGCGCCACAAAACCTTGTCCGACCTCACGCAGGAATTGCCAGTCCTCGGCCCGATGCGGCCATCCCACCGAGAGCGAGAGCGCGTGCAACCGGTCCAGTTCGACATCTTGGACATCGCCGATACGCATCGAGAAGGCATCGATTTTCAAGCTTTCGGACGGCTTCACTTTCATAGCCCTGAAAGAACCCTCAAAAATCAACGGGCGACAGACCGCCGCCCTGCCCGCCAACGCTAGACAAGCAAACCCCATACGATTTGCTCGAAAGCCGTGCACCAACGCAAGATTCAACTGAAACACTTCCGCTTTCGGCATGCAATCGCGAAGGAACGCACACATCCTCTGCGGAAATTCACCAGCAGCGGCATCGATGCCGGCGAACCTTAACTGCCTTGAGGGCTGGAATGAACGTCTTCGACATCCTCGACCGTCTCGTCGCCTTTCCATCGGTTGCCGGCAGGGCGAACGGTGATATCGCCAGCTGGATCGAGGCCCATCTTGCCGAACAAGGAGCAAAGGTCACCCTGCTCCCAGGACCGGAAGGCGACCGTTCCAATCTTTTCGCCACGATCGGCCCCATCGATGTCTCGGGCTACATCCTGTCCGGCCACATGGACGTTGTGCCTGCCGGCGAGCCGCAATGGAGTTCGGCCCCTTTTACGCTGCGCCGGGAGGGCGAACGGTTCTACGGACGCGGCACGACGGACATGAAGGGGTTTCTTGCCGCTGCCCTTGCGGCTGTGCCGCACCTAGCTGGCCTGCGCCTCGCCAGACCGATCCACCTAGCCTTCTCCTATGATGAGGAGATCGGGTGCCGGGGCGTGCCGCATTTGATCGCCCGCCTTCCCGAGCTTTGCGCGAAGCCCCTCGGCGTCATCGTCGGCGAGCCGAGCGGCATGCGCGCCGTGCGCGGCCACAAGGGCAAGGCGGCCGCCCGTGTGATCGTCAAAGGGCGCTCCGGCCACTCCTCGCGGCCCGATCTCGGCCTCAACGCCATTCATGCCATGGCCGATGTGCTGAGCGCGGCCGTCATCGAAGCGGAGCGGCTGAGGCACGGTCCGTTCGACACGACCTTCGAGCCGCCCTATTCTTCGCTGCAGGCTGGCGTGATCGCCGGAGGGCAGTCGGTCAACATCATCCCCGACACTTGCGCTCTGGACCTGGAGGCGCGCGCCATACCCAGAGTCGACCCGGCCAGCCTGCTCGCCCCGATCAAGGCGTGCGCCGAAACCGTTACAGCCGAAGGCTTTCAAGTCGAGTGGATGCCGATCAGCGCCTATCCGGCGCTGTCGCTGCCGCAAGACGCGGCACTGGCGGGACTGTTACACGAGCTGACCGGCGAAGCGCCTTTAGCCGCCGTCAGCTATGGGACGGAGGCCGGGCTCTACCAGGCCGCCGGCTTCGATGCGATCATCTGCGGCCCCGGCGATATCAGCCGCGCCCACAAGCCCGACGAATACATTCTCGCCAGCGAGCTTGCCGCCTGCCAGCGGATAATCGAAGCGCTGGGTGCCCGCTGCTCGGCTTGAAGGAACACACGGAATGACCTTCCTGTTTAACTCCGACCCGCGACGCGGCGTGATCTTTGCCGAGGCCTTCTCCAAGGAACTGCCGGACCTCCGCTTCGCCATGGACGCCGCGACGGTCGATCCCGACGCCGTGCGTTATTTGATCACCTGGACGGTGCCGGAAAACCTCGCCCGCTACAGGAACCTGGAGATCCTGTTTTCCCTCGGCGCCGGCGTCGATCAGTTCCGCTTCGACGCGGTGCCGGCGCAGGTGAAGATCGTGCGCATGATGGAGGAAGGCATCGTGCGCATGATGCAGGAGTATGCGGCGCTGGCCGTGCTTGCGCTCCACCGCCACCTGCCGGCCTATCTGGCGCAACAACGCGCCGGCGAATGGCGCGACATTCCGCAGCCTCAGGCCGGGTCGCGCCGGATCGGCGTCCTCGGCCTCGGCCAACTCGGCCAGGCCGTCCTCGACCGATTGAAACCCTTCGGCTTCCCGCTCGCCGGCTGGAGCCGCTCCCCGCGGCAGATCGAGGGCGTGACTTGCCATCATGGCGAGCTTGGGCTGGATGAGATGCTCGCGGCAAGCGACATACTGGTCTGCCTGCTGCCGCTGACCGAGAATACGCGCGGTTTCCTGAACGCCGACCTGTTCGCGAAACTGCCTGAAGGCGCAGCGCTCATCCACACCGGCCGGGGGCCGCAGCTCGACCACCAAGCGCTTGTCGCCGCGCTCGACAGCGGCCATCTGTCGGCGGCGATGATCGACGTGACCGATCCCGAACCGCTGCCGGCGGGCCACCCATTCTGGTCGCATCCGAAGATCATCCTGACGCCGCATGTCGCCAGTGTCACTCAGCCGGCGACCGCCGCGCGCGCCGTCATCGACAACATCAGGCGTCACCGCGCCGGTCTCGATCCCGTCGGGCTCGTCGACCGTTCGCGCGGGTATTGAAAATCCAACATGAAGGACCACTCCTTGTCCCTGCTTAAGACCATCGATACCGATCCAGTCTTCCAGCCACGCGAATCCAGCGCGCTGCCCGAACGGCTGATTGCCGGCAACCCCGCCTTCAAGACCTGGGCACAGGACGTCGCCAAGGACGACTTCGTCCATACCGGCGTCTGGGAGGCGACGCCGGGCGAGACGCGATCGATCAAGGGGGAGACATTCGAGTTCTGCCACATCCTTTCCGGGGTCATTGAAATCACCCCCGACGCTGGCACGCCAGTGACCTACCGCGCCGGCGACAGGTTCGTGATGAAGCCGGGCTTCGTCGGGGTCTGGAAGACCATCGAAACGGTGCGCAAGATCTACGTGACGGTGGGATAGCAGGTCCGCATGAAGTGTGCCGTCGCGACAGATTTTGCCGTCCTGCGCGGCCAGCACGCAACAATCGTCCGCCGCGATACGTCGAACGACGCATGCTGCTTGCCGGTGCGCGCTAGGCTCCGGCCAACGCTGCAGAGTGGTTAGCTATGAGCTTGAGCTTTGATCCGGACGCGGTCTCCCTCCCCGTCGGCCATTTTATCGGCGGCGAACTGGTCGCGGGCGAGGGCGGCGTCGAGATGCGTCGTCCGTCGGACGGCAAGGCATACGCCGCCTGTCCCGTAGGCGGCATCGACATCGTCGACCGCGCCGTGGAAAGCGCCAAGATGGCGTTGAAGGCGAGCAACTGGGGCGGAGTTCGGCCGCGCGAGCGCACCCGGGCGCTGCAGGCCTGGGCCGACCTCATCGAGGCGGAAGCCGAAACGCTCGCCAGGATCGAGGCGCTGTGCTCGACCCGGCCCGTGGGCCAGCTCGTTGCCGGCGACATCGCCATCACCGCCGAGCAGATCCGCTTCTTCGCCGAATTCGCCGACAAGGAAGGCAGCGAGTTGGTGCCGACCGACGACGCCAATCTCGGCATGATCATGAGCGAGCCCTATGGCGTCGTCGGCGCGATCACGCCCTGGAATTTTCCGATCTCGATGGCCGGCTGGAAGCTTGGCCCGGCGCTGGCCGCCGGCAATGCGGTCGTGCTGAAGCCGTCCGAGATGACGCCGTTTTCCGCTGTCTACATGGCGCAGCTCGCCGTCAGAGCCGGTCTGCCGGCAGGACTCGTCAACGTGGTGCTGGGCGACGGTCCGACGACCGGGACTGCGCTAACCGGCCATCCGGAGATCGCCAAGGTCAGCTTCACCGGCTCAACGCGCGCCGGCTCGGCCATCATGGAGAATGTCGCCCGCACCGGCGTCAAGCCGATGACTCTTGAACTCGGGGGCAAGAGTCCGCAGATCGTCTTTGCCGATGCCGACCTCGACAAGGCGGCGACGGCGATCGCCGGCAGCGTCACCTTCAACGCGGGCCAGGCCTGCGTGGCCGGCACGCGGCTGATCGTGGAAAGAAGCGTGGCCGACAGGCTGACGGTCGCCATCCTGGAGCGGATGAGGGCGGTGCGGCCCGGTCCGACCTGGGACGAGGCGACGCAGTATTCGCCGATCATCTCGGAACGACAGCGGGCACGTGTCGACGGCATCGTGCGGGCCGCGGTCGAGGCCGGTGGCGAATGCCTGGCTGGCGGCGGCGCCATGGACAGCCCCGGCTATTTCTACAAGCCAACGCTGATTGCCAATGTCGACCAGGACAACCCGGCGATCGTCGAGGAGATCTTCGGCCCGGTCCTGACCGTCCAGACCTTCGAGACCGAGGAGGAGGCGCTGGCGCTGTCCAGCCACCCCACCTACGGGCTGGCTTCCGGCCTGTTCACCTGCGACCTGTCGCGTACAATCCGTCTCGCGCGCAAGCTCGAAGCGGGCACCGTCTGGGTCAACCGCTACAGCCGCTCGCGCGACCACATCCTGCCGACCGGCGGCTACAAGCGCTCGGGCATCGGCAAGGATCTCGGCCGCGAGGCCTATCTCGCCAATCGCAGGACCAAGAGCGTCCTGATCAGCCTATGAAGAGATGCCGATGAAGTCTTACTCGATCGCCCTGATCCCCGGTGACGGCATAGGCCGCGATGTGACCGCCGCCGCCTGGACCGTATTGGAAACGGCGGCCAAACACTCTGGCTTTGGCCTGACAGCAACCGAATTTCCCTGGTCCTGCCGCTTCTTCAAGGAGACCGGCCGCATGATGCCCGAGGACGTCATCGAGACCTTGCGCGGCTTCGACGCCATCCTTCTCGGCGCTGTTGGCTGGCCGGCGGAGGTGCCGGACTCAATCTCGCTCCACGGCCTGCTGCTGCCGATCCGCAAGGCGTTCGTGCAATACGCCAATATCCGGCCGCACCGCCTGCTGCCGGGTGTAAGGGGGCCGCTGCGGGCCGAGAGCGTCGATATCCTCTGCATCCGCGAAAACACCGAAGGCGAGTATTCCGGCGCCGGCGGACGCGTGCATCAAGGCACGTTGGACGAGGTCGCGGTGGAAACCTCGATCTTCACCCGCGCCGGTGTCGAGCGCATCCTGCGCTTCGGCTTTGAGCAGGCACGGGCGCGGCGCGGCCGGCTCGCCTCCGTCACCAAGTCCAACGCGCAGAAATACTCGATGGTCTTCTGGGACGAGATCACGCGAAGGCTGGCAGCCGAGTATCCCGACGTCACCGTAACCAGCTATCATGTCGATGCGCTCGCCGCACGTATGATCATGGAACCGCAAAGCCTTGATGTGGCCGTCGCTTCCAACCTCTTCGGCGACATCCTGACCGACATCGGCGCCGCGATTCAGGGCGGTCTCGGCTACGCCGCCTCCGCCAACATCAATCCGGATCGTTCGGCGCCGTCCATGTTCGAGCCGGTGCACGGCTCCGCCCCCGACATCGCTCATCTCGGCATCGCCAATCCGATCGCCGCCATCTGGTCCGGCGCGATGATGCTCGATCATCTCAGCGAAAAGGATGCAGCCGGCCGCGTCATGAAAGCGATTGAAGAGACAACGGCTCGGGGCATTGGAACCACTCCCGGCAAAGACCGCACGGACGTCATCACAGCCGCCGTCGTCGCGGCGCTCAACTGATTGCAAGGTCGTTTTCGATGAAAGCCTTAAAAGACAAAACTCTCTTGCGCGAAGCGGGACTGATCGGCGGCAGATGGGTCGCGGCCGCTTCCGGCAGAACGGTCGATGTCATCGATCCAGCGACACAGGTATCGATCGGCACAGTGCCCGACATGGCTGGTCCGGAGACCCGCGCGGCCATAGAGGCCGCGGCTTCCGCCTATCGGGATTGGAAGAGGAGGACCAATGCCGAGCGCGCTGCCCTCCTGGAGGCCTGGCATGGCCTAATGCTCGAGCATCTTGACGATCTCGCGCTGATCCTGACCACGGAACAAGGCAAGCCGCTGGACGAGGCCAGGGGCGAGATCCGCTACGGCGCCTCCTTCGTCAAATGGTTCGCCGAGGAGGCGCGCCGCATCAACGGCCACACCATCCCCTCGCCCACGCGCGACCGCCGCATCATCGTGCTGAAGGAGCCGGTCGGGGTGTGCGGCATCATCACGCCGTGGAATTTTCCCAACGCGATGATCACCCGCAAGGTCGCGCCGGCGCTGGCGGCCGGCTGCACGGTTGTCATCAAGCCGTCCGAGTTCACCCCCTATTCGGCGCTGGCGCTCGGCGTGCTCGCCGAACGGGCGGGCATTCCCGCCGGCGTCATCAACATCGTTACCGGCATGCCGGCCGAGATCGGCAACGAGATCATGGCGAACGAGACCGTGCGCAAGATCTCCTTCACCGGTTCGACGCGCGTCGGCTCGCTGCTGATGCGCGGGGCGGCCGACAGCGTGAAGCGGCTCAGCCTCGAGCTCGGCGGCAACGCACCCTTCATCGTCTTCGACGACGCCGATCTCGATCTCGCCGTCGAGGGCGCGCTCGCCTCGAAATTCCGCAATGGCGGCCAGACCTGCGTCTGCGCAAACCGCATCCTCGTCCAGGCCGGTGTCTACGAAACCTTCGCCGCGAAGCTGAGCGCTCGCGTCAACGCAATGACGGTGGGGCCCGGCACTCAAGCCGGCGTCGCCATCGGCCCGATGATCAACTTGGCGGCGATCGAGAAAATCAAGCGCCATGTCGAGGACGCACTCGCCAAGGGCGCCACGATCGTCACAAAGAACCCGGCCTTGCCGGAGGGCCCTCAGTATGTCGCGCCGCTGGTGCTGACGGGCGCCACAAAAGAGATGCAGCTCGCCGGTGAGGAAACCTTCGGCCCGGTCGCGCCGCTTTTCCGTTTTGAGACGGAAGAGGAGGCGATCGCGCTCGCCAACGGCACACCTTACGGGCTTGCTTCCTACTTCTACACCGAAAACCTGAAACGCGCCTGGCGCGTTGGCGAGGCGCTCGAGTTCGGCATGGTAGGTCTCAACACCGGCTCGGTCTCGATGGAGGTGGCTCCCTTCGGCGGCGTCAAGCAGTCCGGCCTCGGGCGCGAGGGCGCCCAGGCCGGCATCGAGGAATATCTCGAGATGAAGAGTTTTCATATGGGCGGGCTGGGCTGAGGCGGTTTGCCAAAGCCCGGCCGCGGGGAATTATCACTGAACCCGGTCGAGCGCCTTGTAGTAGAGACCGACCATCGGCAGGAACCAGGGCTTGCCGGAATAGCCGGGGATGGCAGGCCACTCGAGCCCCTTCATCGGATTGCGATCCTCGCGGCCGAGCATGGCATCGGCCAGGATCATGCCGAGATGGGTGGAAAGCTGCGCGCCGTGGCCGGAATAGCCCATCGCGTACCAGACGCCGTCATGATAGCCGGCCCGCGGGAAGCGGTCCTTGGTCATATCGACCAACCCACCCCAGCAATAGTCGATCTCGACCTTGGCGAGCTGCGGGAAGATCGCGGCGAGGCTTGCCCGCAATATCTGTCCGCTCTTGGCGTCGGAGCGCTGGTCCGACGTCGCCGAGAAGCGTGCGCGACCGCCGAAGATCAGGCGGTTGTCCGGCGAAAGCCGGAAGTAGTTGCCGATATTCATCGAGGTCACGCATGTCCGGTTGCCCGGCATGGTCGCGGCGATCTCGGCGTCGCTCAACGGCCGCGTGGCGATGATGAAGCTGCCGACGGAAATGATCCTGCGGCGGAAATAGCCGAAATTCGGCGTCGTGTAGGCGCCGGTCGCTACCAGCACGTTGTCGGCGCTGATACGGCCCCGGGACGTGGCCAGTTCGTGCCTTTTGCCGGTCTGTTTGTGATCCGTCACCTTCGCGTTCTCGTGGATGACGGCGCCGTGGCGGACAGCCGCCGCGGCCAGGCCGGCCGCATAGCGGCCCATATGCATCATCGCGCTCTTCTTCGACAGCATCGCGCCATGGAACGGCGAGCCGATCTCGGACTTGAGATCGGCCGCCGACAGCAGCGCCGTGTCCGGATCGACCTCGGCATGGACGGCTTCGAAGTTGCGGGCGATTGATTCGAAATGCTGCGGCTTGGAGGCGAGCTTCAGCTTGCCGGCGCGGCGGAAATTGCAGTCGATGCCTTCCTCGGCGACCAGCGCCTCGATGGTGTCGACGGAATCGTCCAGCGCCCGGTAGAGCGCGATTGCCCGTTCCTTGCCGAGCTCCGCCTTGGCCGACAGGTAGCTGTGGGCGAGGCCGTTGTTCAGGTGTCCGCCATTGCGCCCGGATGCGCCCCAGCCCACCCGCTCCGCCTCCAGTACTGCCACCTTGGCGCCGGCCTTCGCCAGCTGGCGCGCGGCGGCGAGACCGGTGAAGCCGCCGCCGATGACGGCGGCATCGTAGTGCCCCTCGACCGGGCCTTGAGCCCCGCCAGAAAATGCGGGCGCGGTGTCATGCCAGTAGGAGACGAACTTCATCGGCAATCCGCCTGTTTCAAAGCCCGACCACGCCCGGAAGGCCGGAAATGTCGGCGATCTCGACATAGCCGTAATAGGGGTTGGCCGGTTCGTGGCCCCGATTGACCCAGACCTTGTTCTTGATGCCGAGATCGTGCGCCGACATCAGGTCGTAGCGGAACGAAGACGAGCAGTGAAGGATGTCCTCCGGGCCGCAGCCCAGCCTGTCGAGCATGTATTCGAAAGCCCTGAAGCGCGGCTTGTAGGCCTGCGCCTGCTCGGCCGTGTAGACGGCATGGAACGGCGCGCCGAGTTTCTCGACATTGGACATGATCTGCGCATTCATCGCGTTGGAGAGGATGACCAGCGGAATTTCCTTGGCGACCTTCGAAAGCCCCGCCGCAACGTCGGCGTGGGGCCCCCAGGTCGGGACGCGCTCATAGACCATCCTGGCGTCGTCGGGGCTGAAGGCGACCCCGTTGCGCTTGCAGGCGCGCTCGAGCGCGTTGTGGATGACGTCGGCATAAGGCTTCCAGTCGCCCAGAATCTCGTCGAGCCGATACGCCGCGAAGTTCTTGATGAATTCTCGCATGCGCGGCTCGTCGAGCCGGCTGCCATAGAGGTCGCGTGCCGCTTCCGCCATCTGGAAATTGGTCAACGTGCCGTAGCAGTCGAAGGTGATGTATTTGGGCCTGAAAGAAGCCATGTCCGTCGATCTCCGGTGGAAGCACATCCGCGCTGGGATGTGTTTCATCATAGGCCGGCAGACGGCGGGCCACCTGACCGAAAAGCGCCTCCCTGAAGCAGAAAGTTCCGTATCCGCCACCCGGTTTGGCACGCTGTAGCATCTTGAGCCTCGATTGACGCGCCGGTCGGTGGCGTGAAGCGCATCCAGTTCGACAGGCGCCAGCACAAGATGCGGCGCGCCCCCCGCGCAACGGCGAATGATACTGCCGAAGTCGAAACCTTCAGACGATCTGCGGCGCGGCAATGGCCGAGACTTGGGGCAGATAAAGGGATGCCTCATGCAGCAAGGCGAGATCGAGCTCCAGGACTTCGGACCGGACCATATCGAGGGCGCGGTGGCGCTGTCTCGTCAGGAGAATTGGCCGCACCGCCCGCAAGACTGGCAGATGGCGCTGCAGCTCTCGAGCGGCGCGGTTGCGCTCGACGACCATGGCCGGGTCGCCGGAACCATCCTGGTCACGCCCTACGGCGCGGATTGCGCGATGATCAACATGGTGATCGTCGACAGGAACGCGCGAGGCAAGGGGCTCGGGCGCCGTCTGATGGAACAGGCCTTCGCCCTTGCCGAGGACCGTCCGCTGCGGCTCGTCGCGACGACGGACGGCATGCCGCTCTATCAGAAGCTCGGCTTTGTACCCTCGGCCACGATCCTGCAGCATCAGGGCAACGTCGCCGAGCTTGGCGCGCCCGACGGCGTGGAAGCAGCAAGCGCTGACGATCTGCCGGAAATCAAGGCGTTGGATCGCGACGCCTACGGCGCCGACCGTGAAGCCCTGATCGACGCGCTGGCCGAGCGGGGCGAATTCGCCGTCATTCGCCGCAATGGCGTCATCGAGGCCTATGCCGCAATCCGCCCGTTCGGACGCGGCGAAGTGATCGGCCCGGTCATCGCGGGAAATGCCGACGACGCCAAGTCCTTGATCGGCTTCTTCGCCGCGTCTCGGCCCCGCGCCTTCCTGCGCGTGGATACCGACAGCAGGACCGGCATCGCCGGCTGGCTCGCGGAAATTGGCCTCACCCATGTCGGCGGCGGTGTCGCCATGGACCGTCCCGCCAAGAACGGCCTCGAACAGGTCAGGCCAAAAGTTTACGCCCTCGCCAACCAGGCGCTCGGCTAGAGCCGGATGATTTCGGATCGAGTCGATCCGAGATCTGAATCCGGCTCTAAATCAAAGAGATAGAGCATGATGTCGTCCGAAAACCGCTTCAGACTTTTCGGCATCATGCTCTAACCGGAGGACAACAATGCTCGCCAATTCCCTGATCGAACTCGACCGCGCCCATCTCATCCATCCGGTCGCCTCTTATCGCGGGCATGAGGCGCTCGGCGTGCGCGTGCTGAAATCGGCAAAGGGGGCGACCGTGACCGATGCGTCCGGCCGGCAACTCCTCGACGGTTTCGCGGGGCTGTGGTGCGTCAACGCGGGCTATGGGCACGACAGCATCGTCGAGGCGGCTGCCCGGCAGATGCGCGAGCTTCCTTACGCCACCGCCTATTTCGACCTTGGCTCGGAGCCGGCCATCAGGCTCGCCTCGGAATTGGCCGAGCGCGCGCCAGGTGATCTCAATCACATCTATTTCACGCTCGGCGGGTCGGACGCGGTCGACAGCACGATCCGCTTCGTCCGCTACTACTGGAGTGCCAAGGGTGAGCCGAAGCGTGACCAGTTCATTTCCATCGAGCAGGGCTATCACGGGTCGTCGGTGGTCGGCGCGGGCCTGACCGCGCTGCCCGCCTTTCATGCCGGCTTCGGCATTCCCTTCGAATGGCAGCACAAGATCCCCTCGCCCTATCCCTATCGCAATCCGGTGGGCGAAGACGGTGACGCGATCATCGCCGCATCGCTCGCCGCATTGAGAGCCAAGATCGAGGCGATCGGGCCGGCGCGGGTCGCCGCCTTCTATGCCGAGCCGATCCAGGGCTCGGGCGGCGTGATCGTCCCGCCGAAAGGCTGGATCAAGGCGATGCGCGAGCTCTGCCGCGAGTACGGCATCCTATTCATAGCCGATGAGGTGATCACCGGCTTCGGCCGCACCGGGCCGCTGTTCGCCTGCACGGATGAGGACATCGTTCCCGATTTCATGACGACGGCGAAGGGCCTGACCTCGGGCTATGTCCCGATGGGCGCCGTGTTCTTGAGCGATCATGTCTACAACGTCATCGCCGATGGCGCGGGCAACGCTGCGGTCGGCCACGGCTATACTTATTCCGCCCATCCGGTGAGCGCCGCCGTCGCGCTCGAAGTGTTGAAGCTCTATGAGGACGGCCTGCTGGAGAACGGCATTAGGGCCGGTGCCCGCCTGATGAGGGGGTTGGAGGACCTGAGGGACCACCCGCTCGTCGGCGATGTGCGCGGCCGCGGCATGCTTGCCGCGATCGAGATGGTGGTCGACAAAAAGAAGAAGACGCCGCTTCCTGCCTCGGCGATGCCGGCGCGGCGCATCTTCGACCGCGCCTGGGACAATGGCCTCATCATCCGTGCCTTTGCGCATGGGGTCCTCGGCTATGCACCTCCGCTCTGCTGCACCGACAGCGACATCGATGCGATCATCGAACGTACGCGCCGAACGCTGGACCAGACGCTGGATGATGCCGATGTCCGCCAGGCGCTGGCATGACGGGCGGCCAATATTTCGCGTCTCGAAATATCGCCGGGGCGGACGATTTCGCAATTTTGTGCCGCAGCCCTGCGCCTTTTCGGCGAATCCAGCGCGGGGGAAGTGCCAGACTGCTTTTAAAGACAAGGCCAGAAAGCCCGAATTTCCGGGCTTTTGAAAGAGGCCGACGCCCCGGACAGCACGGAATTTTGTTCTGTTCAACATGATGCAATTCGGCCGCGCGCAGAGGAGAGCCAGTTTTGGCCAGGGGCTTTAGCGAATTCAAATACATGACCTTCGATGTGGTCGGCACGCTGATCGACTTCGAGGGCGGCATCACGAGTTGCCTGGCCGGCATCGCCGCGGAAGCAGGTGTTTCCATCGACGGCGAGGAGGCGTTGGCCCTTTACCGGCAGGCTCGCTACATGCCCGATGCGGGCCTGTTCCCGGACGATCTGGCGCGTGTCTACATGGTCATCGCGCCGCGGCTCGGCCTGCCGGCCGAGGAGAAATACGGCATCCGCCTGCGGGATTCGGCCAGCACCTGGCAAGGCTTCCCCGACAGTGCGGCGGCCTTGGCCGACCTTGCGAAATCCCACAAGCTGATTGCCATGACCAATGCCCGGCGCTGGGCGCTCGATCATTTCGAGAAGCAACTCGGATCGCTCTTTTTCGCCACCTTTACGGCCGACGATACCGGCACGGAGAAACCGGACCCGGCCTTCTTCCAGAAGGTCTTCGATTTCGTGGCCTCCCGCGGCGACAGCAAGGACGCCATCCTGCACGTCGCGCAAAGCCAGTATCACGACATCGGCATATCCCGAACCCTCGGCATGACCAACTGCTGGATCGAGCGCCGACACGCCCAGAAAGGCTATGGCGGCACGATCGAACCGGAACGCTTCACCGTGCCGGACTACCACTTCACCTCAATGGCCGGTTTTGCATCGGCCGTGCGGGAAAGCCTGAAGGAACGAACCTGAGCCCAAGCCCGGAAAGCGCGCGATAAGACGAGCATTCCGGCGAAACCATCAGAAAGGGGAATGACATGACCGACAAGATCACGAACTGGACCAGAGCAGACGATGCCATGGTCGAGAACGCCATTCGACGGGGCGCCAGCCGCCGCGAACTCCTCAAGATGCTGCTGGCCGGTGGCGCCGCGGTTGCCGCGGGCAGCGTGGTGCTCGGCCGCGCCACGCAAGCTGTCGCCGCCACGCCGGTTTCCGGCGGAAATTTCAAGGCGGCCGGCTGGTCATCCTCGACCGCCGATACCCTCGATCCGGCAAAGGCGTCGCTCTCCACCGACTATGTCCGCTGCTGCTCGCTCTACAATCGCCTGACCTTCCTCGACAAGGACGGCAAGACGCAGATGGAGCTGGCCGAAAGCTTCGACAGCAAGGACGCCAAGACCTGGACCGTGAAGCTGCGCAAAGGCGTCACCTTCCATGACGGCAAGGACCTCACCGCCGACGACGTCGTCTTCTCGCTGAAGCGCCATCTCGACAAAGCGGTCGGCTCGAAGGTCGCCAAGATCGCGGCGCAGATGACCGGCTTCAAGGCTGTCGACAAGTCGACCGTGGAAATCACGCTCGCCGATCCGAATGCCGACCTCCCGACCATCCTGGCGCTGCATCACTTCATGATCGTGGCAGACGGCACCACCGACTTCTCCAAGGGCAACGGCACCGGCGCCTTCGTGCTGCAGACGTTCGAACCGGGCGTGCGTTCGGTGGTCACCAAGAACAAAAACTACTGGAAGTCGGGCAAGCCCTATCTCGATTCCTTCGAATTCATCGCCATCACCGACGACAGCGCCCGCGTCAACGCCCTGATTTCCGGCGACATCAATTTTGCGGCCTCGATCAATCCGCGCTCGATGAAGTTGCTGGCGAGCCAGCAGGGCTTCGAGCTGTCGAAGACGACATCGGGCAACTACACCGACCTCAACATCCGGCTCGACATGGATCCGGGCAGCAAGACCGACTTCGTGGCCGGCATGAAGTATCTCGTCAACCGCGAGCAGATCGTCAAATCGGCATTGCGCGGCCTCGGCGAAATCGGCAACGACCAGCCCGTCTCGCCGGCGAACATCTTCCACAATGCCGACCTCAAGCCGAAGGCTTTCGATCCGGACAAGGCGAAGTTCCACTTCCAGAAGGCAGGCCTGCTCGGGCAGTCCATCCCCGTGGTCGCCTCCGACGCCGCGACCTCGTCGATCGACATGGCGGTGATCATCCAGGCCGCCGGCGCGGATATCGGCATGAAGCTCGATGTGCAGCGCGTCCCCTCCGACGGCTATTGGGACAATTACTGGCTCAAGGCGCCGGTTCATTTCGGCAACATCAATCCGCGCCCGACGCCGGACATCCTGTTCTCGCTGCTCTATGCCTCCAACGCGCCCTGGAACGAAAGCCAGTACAAGTCCGAGAAGTTCGACAAGCTGCTCGTCGAGGCGCGCGGCCTGCTCGATCAGGCCAAGCGCAAGGAAATCTATGGCGTGATGCAGACCATGATCGCCGAGGAGGCAGGCACCATCATCCCGGCCTACATTTCCAATGTCGACGCTCTCTCCAGCAAGGTGAAGGGTTTGGAAGCGAACCCGCTCGGTGGCATGATGGGCTACGCGATGGCGGAGTACCTCTGGCTCGAAGCTTAAGAGGCGCCTGTCGGGGACCGGTCAGCCGGTCCCCGGCACTGCATTGCGCAAGATTGTTTGGCCGAACGCAACCGCAGGGAGCGCTTCCATGAAGTCTGGGGTTCTCAACCTCGTGGTGAAGCGGCTGGCGGTCGCGGTCGTCACTCTTCTGATCGTCCTGTTCGCCGTGTTTTTCGCCACCAGCATGCTGCCTGGCGACACGGCGTCGATCCTGCTTGGCCAGGCGGCGACTCCGGAAGCGGTCGCCGGCCTGCGCGAGGCCATGCATCTCAACGATCCGGCGATCCTGCGCTTCCTGCGCTGGCTTTTCGGCCTGCTGCACGGCGACCTCGGCACCTCCTATGCCAACGAGATGCCGGTCGCGGCGCTGATCGGCGGCCGCTTCGTCAACACCATGAAGCTAGCAGGCATCACCACGCTGATCTCGGTGCCGCTGGCGCTGACGCTCGGCATCACCGCCGCGATGCTGCGCGGCTCCCTCTACGACCGCACCGTCACCATTCTTTCGATCGGCGTCATCTCCGTGCCGGAATTCATGGTCGCGACGCTGGCGGTCCTGCTCTTCGCCGTCTATCTCAGATGGCTGCCGGCGCTGTCCTCGGTCAACGAGGCGCATTCGCTGACCGATCTCGTGCGCATCTATGCGATGCCCGTCATCACGCTCACCTTCGTCATCTCCGCCCAGATGATCCGCATGACCCGCGCCGCGGTGATCGAAACGCTCTCCACGCCCTATGTCGAGATGGCACTTCTCAAGGGCGCCTCGCGCAGCCGCATGGTGCTCAGGCACGCGCTTCCGAACGCTCTCGGGCCGATCGTCAACGCGGTCGCGCTCTCGCTGTCCTATCTGGTCGGCGGCGTCATCATCGTCGAGACGATCTTCAACTATCCCGGCATCGCCAAGCTGATGGTCGATGCGGTCGCGACCCGCGACCTGCCGCTGATCCAGAGCTGCGCAATGATCTTCTGCCTCGGCTACCTCCTGCTCATCACCACCGCCGACATCATCGCCATCATGTCCAATCCGAGGCTCAGATGACAATGGCGCGCGCGGCAGCTTCCCGACGGTCCTTCCTGGGCCACAGCTACAACCTCGTGGGCGTCCTGGCCTCGCTGGTCATCCTGGCGTGGACGCTGGTCGCGATCTTTGCGCCTTACATCATTCCCCATCCGATCGGCGACATCGTCGACGACGATTATTTCGGCCCGATGCGCCAGGGGCTGTGGCTCGGCTCCGACTATCTGGGCCGCGACATGCTCTCCAGGGTTCTCATGGGCGCACGCTACACCGTCGGCATATCGCTCGCGGCCGTCTCCATCGCCTGCTTTTCCGGCGTCGTGCTCGGCATGATCGCGGCCGTCACCGGCGGCTGGCTCGATACTTGCCTCAGCCGCTTCCTGGACGCCATGAACTCCATCCCCAGCAAACTGTTCGGCCTTGTCGTCGTCGCCGCTGTCGGCTCGTCGATCCCGGTGCTGATCCTGACGCTCGCCGTCATCTATATCCCCGGCGCCTACCGTTTCGCGCGGGCACTCGCCGTCAACATCAACACGATGGATTTCATGACCGTGGCCCGCGTGCGCGGCGAAAGCACCGTCTATCTCATCGGGTCGGAGATCCTGCCCAACATCATCCGTCCGGTGCTGGCCGACTTCGGCCTGCGCTTCGTCTTCATCGTGCTTTTGCTCTCGGGCCTGTCTTTCCTCGGGCTCGGCCTGCAGCCGCCGCTCGCGGACTGGGGCGCGCTGGTGCGCGAGAACATCGGTGGTCTGCCCTTCGCGGCCCCGGCCGTCATCGTGCCCTCGCTGGCGATCGCCAGCCTCACCATCAGCGTCAACCTGCTGATCGACAACCTGCCGCAGAAGATCAGGGACCGGGACGCATGACCAATCTCGTCGAGGTCAGGAACCTGAGGATCGAAGCCACGACCGACGCCGGACGGGTCGTCGAAATCATCAAGGGCGTCAGCCTCGACATCGCCGACGGCGAGATCATCGCCCTGATCGGCGAGAGCGGCTCGGGCAAGACGACGGTGGCGCTCTCGCTCATGGGTCACGCGCGGCCCGGCTGCAGGATCACCGGCGGCGAGATCAACGTCAACGGCAAGAACATGGCTGCGCTCCCCGAGAAGGAACGGGCGAAGCTGCGCGGCACCGATATTGCCTATGTTCCGCAAAGCGCCGCCGCTTCCTTCAACCCCTCGTCCACAATCATGGAGCAGGTGATCGAGGTCACGCGCATCCACAGACTGATGCCGCCCGAGCAGGCGCGAAAGCGCGCGGTCGAGCTGTTCAGGGCCTTGTCGCTGCCGGACCCGGAAGGGATTGGCTCCCGTTATCCGCACCAGGTTTCGGGCGGGCAATTGCAGCGGCTGGCCGCGGCCATGGCGCTTATCGGCGATCCCAAGCTGGTCATCTTCGACGAGCCGACCACGGCGCTCGACGTGACGACACAGATTGACGTGCTGAAGGCGTTCAAGTCGGTCATGAAGGCGGGCGGGATAGCGGGTGTCTACGTTTCCCACGACCTTGCCGTGGTCGCCCAGATCGCCGACCGCATCGTGGTGCTGAAGGGCGGCGAAGTGCAGGAGACCGGGACCACGGCGGCAATCCTTTCAGATGCCAAGCACCCCTATACTCGGGAGCTGCTGGCCGCCTTCGAACCGAAGCCGCGGCAAACGCTAGCAGACGCGGAAGCCACAGCAAAGCCACTGCTGCGTATCGAAAACTTGACGGCCGGCTACGGGGCGGTCCGCGCCGACGGGCTGCCGCTCATCCGCGCCGTCCATTCCGTCAGCCTGGTCGTGGAGAAGGGGCGCAATCTCGGCGTCATCGGCGAGTCCGGCTGCGGGAAATCGACGCTGGCGCGAGTCATCGCCGGCATCCACCCGGCGGCTGCCGGCGAGATTGTCTTCGACGGCACGCAACTGGAACGCGCCGCCAGGAAGCGGAGCCAGGACCAGCTGCGCGAGATGCAGATCGTGTTCCAGTACGCCGATACCGCGCTCAATCCGGCCAAGCCGGTCGAGGACATCATCTCGCGACCGCTGGCCTTTTATCATCGGCTCGACAGGCAGGCACGCTCGAAGCGCGTCGATGAACTGCTCGACATGGTGCGCTTGCCGAGGGCGCTGCGCTACCGTCATCCATCGGAGCTGTCAGGCGGGCAGAAGCAGCGCGTGAACTTCGCGCGCGCGCTCGCAGCTAACCCGAAGCTCATCATCTGCGACGAAATCACCTCGGCGCTTGATACGGTGGTGGCATCCGCCGTGATCGAGCTGCTCAAGGAGCTGCAGCGCGAGCTGGGGCTCTCCTACATCTTCATCAGCCACGACCTCTCCGTCGTCGAGGCCATCTGCGACGAGATCATGGTCATGTACAACGGGGAGCGGGTGGAGCAGATCACGCCCGACAAGGTGAAGGCGCCGACCCATCCCTATTCCAAGCTTCTGTTCTCCTCCGTGCCGAAGCTCGACCCGACCTGGCTCGACGGCCTCGTCCGCGACCCGAAACTCGTCAGCCAGTACGGCCACCGGTGACTACATCGGAAAAAGGCTGGGCAGCGGCATGTGCGCCTTGACGATGGGAGACTTCAGCACCACGAAGCTGAAATACTTATCGATGCCGATGTCCATGTCGGTCAACCGCTCCATGATCGTCTGATACTCGCCGATGCCGGCGGTCACGAATTTCATCAGGTAGTCGTAGCCGCCCGACACGAGATGGCACTCGATGACCTGGTCGATCTTCTCCACCACGGCGAGAAAGCGGGCGAAGTCCACCTGGCGATGGTTCTTCAGCGTGATCTCGGTGAACACGGTCAGCGTCTGGCCCAACTTGCCGATATTGACCTGCGCGGAATAGCCTTCGATGTAGCCTTCCGACTGGAGCTTTTTGACCCGCATCAGGCACGGGCTCGGCGACAGATGCACCAGTTCTGCCAGTTCCACATTGGTGATGCGGCCGTTCTTCTGCAATTCGTGCAGAATCTTGATGTCGATCCGATCCAGTTTCACGGCCGTCTCCGTAGAAAGTGCGCTACAGCACAAAATGCTGCCATCTCGTAACGAATGACACTACCACAGCCCGTTGGCCTGTCCATCAGGGCGGATACCGCTTTGAAACGCAGCGACTCCCGATTTCGATCGAGCTGGCGGAATAAAATTCTGCCTCGGCCTCAACTGCAGCAGCGGCTGCCTGCGCAACGCGCTAAATTGGCGCTTCGAGGTGGAGAGACCATGCACGCGCCGCTGCAGCAAATCGAGACGTCCGGCGAACTGCCGCAATCCGCTGATGCGGTGGTGGTCGGCGGCGGCATCGTCGGTGTCTTCGCGGCCTACTATCTGGCAAGGCCTGGCCTGCAAGTCGCGCTTGTCGAAAAGGGACGCATCGGTGCCGAACAATCCAGCAGGAACTGGGGATGGTGCCGTCAGCAGAACCGCGACGCCCGCGAGCTGCCGATGGCGACCCGCAGCCTCGATCTGTGGGACAGCTTTGCGGCCGAAAGCGGCGAAGACACAGGCTTCCGCCGCTGCGGCCTGCTCTATCTCAGCAACGACGAGGCGGAGCTGTCGGGCTGGGCGCGCTGGCGCGACTTCGCAAGGACGGCCGGCGTCACCACGCATATGCTCGATAGCACCGAGGCCAGCGAGCGGGGCCGCGCCACGGGCCGGACCTGGAAGGGCGGCGTCTTCTCGCCGACC
This sequence comes from Mesorhizobium album, assembly GCF_033977205.1. NCBI lineage: Bacteria > Pseudomonadati > Pseudomonadota > Alphaproteobacteria > Hyphomicrobiales > Phyllobacteriaceae > Mesorhizobium > Mesorhizobium album. The sequence goes on from NZ_JAVIIW010000015.1 coordinate 125,534, forward strand.
GACGGCACCGCCGATCCATCGCAGGCCGCGCCCGCGGTCGCCCGCGCCGTTCTCCAGTTCGGCGGCAGTGTGCACCAGAATTGCGCGGCACGCGGCATCGAGACCGAGGGCGGTCGCCTGAGCGGCGTGGTCACGGAAAAAGGAACGATCCGGACGAAGGTGGCGGTGCTGGCGAGCGGCGCCTGGGCGTCCTCGTTTTGCCGTCAGTTCGGTTTCCGCTTTCCGCAGGCGTCGGTCCGCTCCTCCATCCTGTCCGTCTCGCCTGGCGCGAAAGGCCTGCCGGATGCGCTGCACACGGCAAGGGTCTCGGCCACGCGTCGCGGCGACGGCGGCTACACGCTCGCCATAAGCGGGCGCGGACGTGTGGACATGACGCCGCAGCAGCTGCGCTTCTCCTCGCAGTTCCTCCCCATGTTCCTGAAGCGGTGGCGAAGCCTCGCGCCCGGCGGGCTGGAGGGCATGCGCTCGGGCCACGAGACGCTGCAACGCTGGCGGCTCGACCGGCCGACGCCGATGGAGCGGATGCGCATCCTCGATCCGGCCCCCGATCGCGCAACCATCCGCCTGACCCACGCCCGCGCGCTCGAGCTGCTGCCGGCACTCAGGCAGACCGGGATCAGCGCTGCCTGGGCCGGCTACATCGACAGCACGCCCGACGGCGTGCCTGCCATCGGCGAGATACCGACCGTTCCAGGTTTTTTCCTGGCTGCCGGATTTTCGGGACACGGTTTCGGCATCGGGCCGGGCGCGGGGCACCTCGTCGCCGATCTTGTGACCGGGTCGGAACCGATCGTCGATCCGAAATCCTACGATCCGCGGCGCTTCGATGCTTCGGCCTGGGGTAAGGTCGCCGACTTCTAGAGCAATTCCAGGAAAAGTGTGAAACGATTTTCCGTCCGGAATTGCGTCAAAACAAAGAGATCGAGTGGTTTGCCGTTTCCGTGAAACGGTGAACCACTCTAGGCTCAAGCTCGACATTCCGACATCGCTTGCTAGGTGGAACCTCAGGAACTGCATCAGCCCTCCCGAAGAAAGGCGCCGACCGGCGCCGGCCGGACGGGGGCCTGCCCGCGAAAGCGGCCGACCGCATCGGGCGTACAGCCGGCCTGCGCCGCGACGAGTTCGACGGCGGCCAACTGGCAATAGCGCCCCTGGCAGCGCCCCATGCCGGCGCGTGAGAGCGATTTCACCCTGTTGGCCTCGCCGCCGCCGAAATCCGCGCCCTCGCGCACGGCTGCGGCAGACACGTTCTCGCAACGGCAGACGATCGCTTCATCGGGAAGCGCCCGCACCATTGCGGCCGGCCAGGGAAAGGCGAGAGCCAGGCCACGGGCAAAGCGCTCTAGCCGCGCCAGCTTGCGCAGATCAGCGCTCGCGGAGGACGCCGGATGTCCGAGATCGGCAAGGCACGCCGCTGCGGCAAGGCGTCCCGCGATCTCCGCGCCGTCCGCCCCGAGGAGCCGAACCCCGTCGCCCGCAAGATATACTCCGTTGCCTGCCCGACCCATCTCGTCCGTCTTCGGCAGCCATTGCCGCCACTGCTCGTCATAAATGAAGGCGCATCCCGCCAGGTCTGCCAGATGTGTCTCCGCCCGCAGGTGCCAGCCCATGCCGATCATATCGCATGGGGTGAGGCGCTCCCGGCCGCCGGCGTCACGCCAGCGCATCGCCGTGACACCCGACGCGTCGGCCTCGACCCGCGTCAGCCTCACGCCCGAATGATAGCGACCGCCAAGTCTCGCCCGCAGGACCAGGCCGCGCAGCGCAACGAGCGGCCGGCGAGCAAGCCCCCAGAGCCCTCGCATCTGCTGGCGCCAGGGGGAGGTGTCCAGCACCGCCGCCACATCCGCTCCAGCCTTGAGGAGTTGCGCGCCGACAAGCGTCAGCAAAGGCCCAGATCCGATCAGGACGATGCGCCGACCAAGGGCCACGCCCTGCGCCTTGAGCGCGATCTGCGCCGCGCCAAGGCTGTAAACGCCGGCGTTCTGCCAGCCGGGGATCGGGGCGACGCGGTCGGATGCGCCGGTGGCAAGGATCAGGCGGTCGTAACCGATCACCTCAACGCCGCTCTCCCCCAACACATGCAGCCGACCCTCACGCGCGGCAATGACAGAGCTGTGCGCGCAATAAGTGAGCCGCCCCTCTTTGGCCAGCCGGTCGAAGAGCGCATGCAGCGCGCGCGCCTTCGCCGCTTCCGATCCGTAGAGCTCTTCCGGCGTGCGGACAAACCCGACAGGCGGGCGGCGATAGATCTGCCCGCCCGCGCGATTGCCTTCGTCGATCACCACCGGGTGGAGCCCGGCCCCGACCAGCGTCGCGGTCGCCCTTATGCCGGCGGGGCCGGCGCCTACGATCGCGACCCGCGGCGATGAGGTCTCGCTCACGGCCAGTTCTCCGGCGGCGTCGTGCGCAACCGCATGCCTTCGGTGACCAGCGTCGAGCACGCGCGCAGACGCGATCCCTCCTCTTGCCACACCCAGCAATCCTGGCAGGCTCCCATCAAGCAGAAGCCGGCGCGGAGTTCTGGTCCGAACTCGGAATTTCGCAACGCACGCCCTGAAGCAAGCATCGCGGTCAGCACGGTGTCGCCCGCCAGCGCGCCGCGCATCTCACCGTCGAGAAAGAACGGCACCTGTGCCCGGTCGCGCTCGGCCAGCCGGACGATACGGCCGGCGGTGATCATTCCGCGGCCTCTCGCATCGGGCTCGGACGCGGCAGTTCGGGGAAGCGTTCGCAGACCGCATCGAAGGCCGCTTGGACGCCCTCCGGTCCCGACCGCCCGTTCATACGGCGGAAGATCTCGGTCTTGGCGAAGAACCGCCAGTGGATCGGCAAGGCGTCCAGCACTGCGTGGAGCCGGTCATAGGCGGCTGGCGTCCACTGCGCTTCGTAGCCTTCGCGCTCCGGACCGAAATGGAAATGGCCGGCGGACGGCTTATGTTGCGTACGCAGTCGCTCGGTCTCCTTCTCGTCGACCTCGCCGTCGCGGAAGACGACGCCATAGTCGCGCTCGGCCGCGACCGACGAGACATAGCCGCGCCGCACATCCTGCGCGACCCGCCAGGCCTCGCGTTCATACGGATCGCCACGCCCACCGCCTCCGGCGGAGCGAATCTCCAGCACGTCGCCAGGCTGCAGGACCGCCGTGTCGATGTTGCCCAGCCGTCGCTCGTGCCCGGTCCCCGGATTGACGACCATGTCCGACAGGCCGGCCGCCTTGCCGCCCAGCACACCCCAGGGACGGAAGAAGCTGCGGTCGCGGTTGCGCGCGGTGACCCTGGAGTCGGGGGCGAAGACGCGGAAGGCCATCTCGGTCGCCAACCCGCCGCGCCAACGGCCCGCGCCGCCGCTGTCTTGGGCGAGCCCGTATTTCACGAACTCGACCGGCGTCTCGGTCTCGGTGATCTCGATCGGCGTGTTCTTCAGATAGGCGGCATCGGCGCCCGATCCGTTGGTCCCGTCTCGATGCGGCATCGCCCCGCCGCCGCCCACCACCGGGTTCACCGCCGCGATGACCGTCTTGCTGGTGCGCTCGTCTGTGGTCATGACGTTGACGATGCAGTTGTTGCCGGCCGGCGCCGCAGGCAGCCGCTCGGGCACCGCCTGCGAGAAGGCGCCGAAGATGACCGACCGCAGTCGGGCGCAAGTAAGCGAGCGCATACCGACGGCGGCGGGATGGATCGGGTTCAGCACCGACCCTTGCGGCGTGATGCAGGTGAAGGGCCGGGTGAGACCCGCGTTGAGCAGGATCTTCGGGTTCAGCGTATAGAGCACGTAGTAGACGCCGACGAGAAGCATGGTGTGGCGCGGGTCGCCGCCTGATGGCACGTTGAGCGAGGAGCCGAGCTGCGGATCGGAGCCGGTGAAGTCGAGCACGGCCTCGTCGCCCCTGATCGTCAGCGCCAGCTTCAGCCGGCAGGGATTGGCCTCGACCGAATCCTCGTCGGCATAGTCAGCGAATTCCCATGTGCCGTCGGGCATGGAGCGCAGCACGTCGCGCGCCTGCGCCTCGGCATGGTCGAGAAGCGCAACGACGCCTTCGATGAAGCCGGCCTTGCCGAACTTCTTCACCATCGCCTGGATCTTGCGCTCGCCCGTATTGAGCGCGCCGACCAGCGCCTTGATGTCGCCGATATTGAGGTCGGGCTTGCGCACATTGGTGCTCATGATCCTGAGGATCGTCTCGTCGAAGACGCCTTCCCTCACCAGTTTCATCGGCGGAAAGCGAATGCCTTCCTGATGGATTTCGGTCAGCGCCCGGCTGAGCGAAGCCGGCACCGCTCCGCCCATGTCGGTGTTGTGGATGTGGCCACCGGTCCATGCGACGATCTCGCCGTCGACGAAGACCGGCTTCCACAGATGCGTATCGGGTGCATGCGTGGCAACGTGGCCGGAATAGGGATCGTTGGTGAAGGCGACATCCCCCGGCCGGTAGTCGTCCACCATTGCGATCGCGCGGTGATAGGAAAGCCCCGGATACCAGGTGGCGCCGAGCTCCATCGGGACGGCGAAGGTCGCGCCCGAACGGTCCATCAGCATCACCGTGAAGTCCTGCGTCTCCTTGACGAAGGCAGAATGCGCGGTGCGGTGCAGCGTGTGGGCCATGTTCTCGGCGGCAGCGCGGGCATGGTTCGCCAGAACCTGAAGGTTTGTGCGGTCAAACATGGCGTCACTCCGCGAAGGTCAGCAGAAGGTTGAGGTGGCGGTCGACCCGTGCCTGCGTTCCGGCGGGGATGGCGAAGGTGGTGTCTTCCTGGACCACCACGGCCGGCCCGTGGAACGTATTGCCCGACATGAGCGCCTGCCGGTCGTGGAGGTCGACAGTCTCGACGCTCAGGCCGGTATAAACAGGAATCCGGCGCGCCGGATTGACGGGCGCATCGCTCACGTCGGACTCCGGAAAGGAGAGTTTCGGCCCCGCGCCAATGGCGGACAGCCGGACGTTCACGAGCTCGATCGCTCCCTCAGGGTCGTGAAAGTCGTAGAGTTGCTCATGGGTTCGGTGGAAGGCTTGTTCGATAGCGGTCATGTCACCTTCGGCAAGCCATTCCGGCGAAAGAACGACCTCGATCTCGTAGCTCTGCCCGATGTAGCGCATGTCGCAGGAGAGATTGAGTTCAGCGGCCGCATCGTGCCCCTGCGCCGCAAGCCAGTCGCGGCCCTCCTGCGCAAGCGCCTCGAAGGCCTCGCGGATCACAGGGAGCGACGAGCCCGACAGCGGGCTGAAGATCGTGCGAATGAAGTCTCCGCGCAGATCCGCAACCAGGCCGCCCAGTGCCGACACCACGCCAGGCCGGCGCGGCGCCATGACGCGCTTCATGCCGAGTTCACGAGCAAGGAACGCGCCCAGCATCGGGCCGCCGCCGCCGAAGGGCATCAGCGTGAAATCGCGCAGGTCGACGCCGGCGCGCGAGGTGAGCTTCTCGACCTCGACGAACATTTCCGACACCGCGATGTCGAGGATTGCCTGCGCGGTCTGCTCGACCGGGCGGCCGAGCCGCATCGCAAGCTGGCCGACCACCCGATGCGCCAGTCCGGTATCGATACGGAGCTGGCCATAGGCCATCTCGCTGTGGCCGAGCCATCCGCACACCACCATGGCGTCGGTGACCGTCGCCCGCTCGCCGCCACGGCCGTAGCATGCCGGTCCCGGCGTCGAGCCTGCCGACTCCGGCCCGACCCGCAACACACCTTGCGCGTCGATGCTCGCGATCGAGCCGCCGCCGACTCCGATCGAGCTGACCGACACCGAAGGGACATGGAGCGGAAATTCGCCGATCAGCTCGCCGGTCCCGAACTGCGCCTCACCACCGATGATGAGCGCGAAGTCGGCCGAGGTCCCGCCGATGTCGAGGGTGAGCACTTTGTCATCGCCTGCCTGACGCGCCAGCCAAGAGGCGCCGATGACGCCGGAGGCCGTTCCCGACAGCAGCATGTTCACACAGGCGCGCTTGCCTTCGGCAGCGTTCATCAATCCGCCGTTCGACTTGGTCAGCATGGGGCGTGCCGGCACACCACGATCCTTCAGCCGCTCTTCAAGCGCCGTCAGATAACCAGAGACGCGCGGATGGACATAGCCGTTGAGAATGGCGGTCGAGCTGCGCTCATATTCGCGGATGACCGGCCAGACCTCGGCGGAGGAAAAGACGAAGAGATCCGGCGCGAGACGCGCGATCGCAGCCTTCACGGAAGCTTCTTGCGCGGCGTTGCGCCAGGAATGGAGGAAGGAGACGATGATCCCTTGCGCCCCGTTCGCCTTCGCCCGCGCGACCGCTCTCTCCACCGCTGCCATGTCCGGCGCTCGCGATTCACTGCCATCAGCGCGCATGCGTGCCGGGATGCCGAAGACCATGTCGCGCGAGATCAGCGGGTCCGGCCTGGAGCAGAACAGCGAGTACATGTCGGGCATGCGAAGCCGCGCGAGTTCGATGACGTCCTCGAAGCCGGCGTTGGTGAACAGCGCCAGCGACGCGCCTTTGCGCTGGATGATCGTGTTGATGCCGACGGTCGTGCCGTGCACGAAGCGCGTCATATGAGTGGGATCGAAGCCCTCGCGCTCGGCCAGAAGGGTGAGACCGGTCATCAATTCGGCGCCTGGATCGTCCGGCGTCGTCAGCACCTTCAGCGAAGCCACGCGTCCGGAGTTTGCTTCGAGCGCGCAGAAATCGATGAAGGTCCCGCCGATATCGACGCCGACCTTCCAGTCGGCACCGCTCCGCGCCTCATCCGTCGCGCTTGCGATGGCACCGTCCATGAGCCGTTCTCCCTGTCTGCCAACCGAAAGCTGGCACGGCAGGACGGTGCGGGTCCAAGACGTATGATGGGCAAATATATAAGCCTTGCTTATGCCTTAGCGTGCTGGCCCAGGACCGCGGCACAGGCCGCGCGGATTTCATCGCGCATCATCTCATCGGCCCGCGAAAGGGCTCGTGCGCGCGAAGCAAGCAGCGCGATCGGAAATTCCGGTCCCGCCGAGAGCGGCCTGACGACAAGCCCGGCAAATTGCTGCCACGGCAGCAGCGCGTCAACGAGGGCGATTCCCAGACCAGCCTGGACGAAGCCGACCGCGGAGATGGATGCGTCGATCTCGAGAGACGGCGAAAGCGCCACACCCTGCGCGCGGGCAGCGTGAGCCAGCTCGTCGGCGGGACGGGTGTTTCCGCGATAGGAGATCAACTCTTCCCCGGCGAGATCGGCAAGCGTCAGCTCGGCCTTTCCGAGCAAGGCATGTCCGGTGGGGAGCAGGCATGCGAAGCCGATGCTCCCGATCACCTCGGCCTCGACGTCGGGAGGCAGGCGGTCGTCCATGGCGACGCCGAGGCTGGCATCGCCGGCGCGCAGCATGTCGACGATCGCGGCGATCGGGGCGCTATGGGAACGCAGCAATATGTTGGGATGCTGTGCCCGGAACCTGGTGAACGCGCGCGGCAATATCGCCATGGCCGGCGGCGGCGAGGCGGCGACCCGCACCAGCCCCGCACGGCCCAGGCGCAGGTCGGTGGTCTTGCGGCGCAGCCCATCGAGCCCCGCCGACAGCCTCTCGGCATCCGGGAATATCTCCAGAGCCTCTGGAGTCGGCCGCAGCCGGCCCTTGACGCGCTCGAACAGCGTGAAGCCGAGTTCGTCCTCGGTGTGGAGCAGTATCTGGCTGAGCGCTGGCTGGGAGATGTTCAGCATCCGCGCCGCGGCGGTCACGGTGCCGGCGCGCATGACGGCGATGAACACTTCAAGCTGCCGGGCTCGCATTACCGCTCCATAGGTCGAGCTTATAGCTCCCATCCAAACCCATCTTTGACGCAATGCGGCGGTGCAAACAAGATGGGTGCATTCCAAGGATCGGCCGCTCTGCGCTTAAGGAACGACTATGGACGTGATCGTGCTGGGCGGTGGACTGATGGGGACGGCTTCGGCCTATTTCCTTGCCAGGCGCGGCGCCCGCGTGACGCTTGTCGAGCGCAACCGGATCGGCACTGGAGCGACCGTCGCCTCCTTCGGCAACATCCGGCGCACGGGGCGTCATCTGGCCCAGCTTCCGCTGGCTCACCGCTCACTTCGGCTGTGGGGCGAGGCCGAGAAAATGCTTGGACGCGACGTGGAATTCCGCGCCAGTGGTCACATCCGGCTGATCTTCGACCAGGGGGGCCTCGCCGACATGCGGGCCTATGCCGAGGCGGCGCGGCCTTGGGGGCTCGAGCTGGAGGAGCTTAGCCCACGCGAGATCCGCTCCCGTTTTCCAGGCCTTGGTCCCGACGCGATCGCGGCGTCGTTCTCTCCGCATGACGGCAGCGGCAATCCGCGGCTGATCGCGCCGGCCTATGCCGAGGCTGCCTGCAAGCTGGGCGCGGAAATCGTCGAGGGAGTCGAGGTCGAAACGATCAGGTGCACGGGCTCCAGCTTCGTTGTTACCAGTTCAAAGGGTGCATTTACCGCCGAGTGCCTGCTCAACACCGCCGGTGCCTGGGGCGCGCGCATCGCCGCGCAGTTCGGCGAAGAAGTTCCGCTCGAGGCACGCGGCCCGCAGATGGGCGTGACCGAGCCCCTGCCGCATCGGGTCCTGCCGGTTGTCGGCATCTGGACGCGCGACAAGGACTATGGCGCCTATCTGCGTCAGGTCGAGCGCGGCAACATCATCTTCGGCGGGGCGGCCGAAAGGGTGCCGGTGGATCTAGATCCAGGCCATGCGGTCGCCGATCCCATGCGCCTGCCGGCACAATTGCGCGCCGTCGCGCGGCTGCTGCCGGCAATCGCACAGGTCGCGGTCATCCGCACCTGGTCCGGATGCGAAGGCTATGTGCGCGACATGCTGCCGGTTATGGGACGCTCGGCGACGACGCCAGGCCTGTTCCACGCCTTCGGCTTCAGCGGACACGGTTTTCAGCTCGGCCCGGGCGTCGGCGACGCGATGGCCGAGCTCATTATGACCGATCAGTGCGAAACACCACTCGATGATTTCAGGATCGATCGCTTCCGCCGCGCCGCCTGACAGCGCAAAATCATCGCCAAAACAGCGTTACAGCCGTTCGCCCCTCACTCCCACTCTATTATTCGGGTTCGCATTAACGAATTGAATTCGTTGGCGAAAATATTTTCCCGTCCAAATACTGCTGGCCTGCAGCCCGTCAGAAAATTACGTCGCTGATATCGTTGAAGAATTTTCGCCGATCTCCGCAGCCCATCTATCGACAACATATCGGCTCTCAGCCGGCCATTCCGGTTCTGACGTTCACACCGCAAATGCGGCCAAAAGTACCGTCGGCTTTGGTTTCCAACATCCAACATATCCGGCCGCCGTCCCGCCGGAGGCGGCGGGGCGGCGAGGCGGCACTTCGGTTGGTTCGCATGACGGCGAGCTTGGACGTTCCGTCCTCGGCCGGGCGCACCCGCGTGCGTTTGGGTTGGCCCCCGCGGGAACCCGCCTCCTCGCCGACTTGGTCACGGTGGGATATTTCGAGCCGTGAGGCAGATACACCTAGGCAGCGGCTGCCGTTTCGCTCTTTGCGGCAGCCCTTCGGAAGCCGTCCCGCTGGGTGATTCTGCCGAGATATTCCAGGAACGCGTCGCGCTTCGGGAGTGTCTTGAGCCCAAGGCCCCAGCCGATATGCGATCCGACGTAGACGTCGGCTGCCGTGAACCGATTTCCGGCGATGAAGGGCTTCGAGCTCACCGCGCGCTCGAGTTCGTTGACGGTGCGCTCGTAGCTGCCATATCCGAAAAAGAACTCCTGCTCTGGCGCGGGAAAGAAGCCAGCCCGATGATTGGTCACAGCCTGTTCCAGCGGTCCTGCCGCGAAAAACATCCACCGGTAGTAGTCCGCCCGCTCGTCCGAGGTCGGCGCCAATCCCGCACTCGGGAAGGTCTTGGCGAGATACGCGACGATAGCGGCGCTCTCGGTTACTACCCGGCCGTCGTGGACGATCGCGGGTACCTTGCCCATCGGATTCACTTCGGTGAAGAAGCGGCCGCGTTGGCTGGAAGCGTCGTTCGGGCGCGCAAGCGCCGCGCCGCCCCATCGGTCCGCCGCGCTGGAGCGCTCGTAGTCGAGGAGAACGGTGTCATAAGCGCACCCTACCTCTTCGAGCATCCATTGAACGATGCGGCCGCGGGAATTGGGATTGGTGTAAAATGTCAGTGGCATCGTGTATCTCCTTAAAATTGGACTTTCCGCTTGCTTGCCGCGACCGGGTATTCGGCGGCTCGCAAGCTCGTGGTGTGGAAGATAAAGATCTGGCCGCGCGTCCGCATCAGCACGGTGTGCCAAGTTACTTGCGAAATGTGCCAAGGTGCGCGAGTTTCGTTTCGGCGGACGCCCGCCTTTAGATCCTTGGCCGGCATGTCCCGTACCACGGCAGCGGCCGAATCCCTGTCGTTCATCGGTATGCGATCGGCGGGTTGATTATTGGGCTCAGGAGACTGTCAGCCGAAGGCTGCCTTGGTTGAGTAGGATACTGATGAAGGTTGTTCGCGCAGATCGTTGCACGCTACCCCAAGCTTTCTGGCGCGCCGTTGAGCTTCAAGGCCTGCACCCGACGGCTGTGCTGAGGCATTCACGCCTTCCCGTGACCCTTCATCATGATTCCGAGGCGACCATCACCACAGCGCAGCTTTTCGCGATTTGGCGAGCCATCGAAGCGCTGTCCGGAGACGCGGGCTTTGGCATCAAGATGGTTCGCGAGACCAGCACTGCAACCCACAAGCTCGCATTCCTCGCCGCTTCGTATGCGGAGAACTATCGCGATGGCCTAGCGCGGCTCACGCGGTTCAAGCGGCTTTGCAGCCCCGATGAACTGCACTGCGAGGAGGGGAACGGCCACGCTGTTTTCACAATTGAGTGGCTGCCTGGCACGGAACCAGAGCCGGCACTTGCGGTCGATGCGAGTTTCGCGATGTTGATCGAGCTGGGGCGGCGGGGAACAGGGCAGTCTCTTGCTCCAATCGCAGTCGAGTTCGAGCGTGCTGGGCCATCCACCGATCTCCACGACGCCTTCTTTGGGTGTCCAATCCGTTTTGGGGCGCTCAAAAACCGGCTTGTCCTGGCATCGGCCGATCTTGACCGCCCGTTCGTCAGCCACAATCCCGAATTGTTGCAGATGCTGATGCCAGCGCTTTCGGAGGCGATGCGCGAACGGGAGGGGGGGAAGCAGCTTCGTCGAGCAGGTCAAGTCGGTGCTAAAGCGCGCCTTGCCGAGCGGTCGTCCCGAGGTGGTTGATGTCGGGCGCGATTTAGGCATGAGTAAGCGGACGCTGCAGCGCCGCATCACTGAGGAGGGAACGTCGTTCCGGTCTATTCTCGACGACGCACGCCATGAACTCGGCATGCAACTGTTGACGGACCCTGCGATCAGGATCGAGGAGATTGCTTGGCTCCTGGGATATCGAGATGTGAATTCCTTCTATCGTGCTTTCAAGGAATGGACCGGCACAACGCCGATGCGATGGCGGCAGACGGGAATTCCGGGGCTAAGCATCTAACGCATGCCGCACAAAAGTGCGTAGCGGTTTTGCGAGCACGACATGCTTTAGCGTCCCGCCTGGATGCCGAATAAAGTGTGCTAAACGGTCTTCGAAACTGCGCTATTGCCGCCGTTTGTATCCGTCACTCCCACTCTATTATTTTTTCTGTAACCGGGGCAAAACCGGTGGCGGACGCGGCGTTATGACTCGGGTGTATCGGGTTGGGGTGGGTGGCGGTTTGGCGGGCGGCGTGATTCCATCAGGCCATGTCGGAGCCA
>NZ_JAVIIW010000145.1:0-866 GCF_033977205.1 Mesorhizobium album
GGGCTGAGCGATCCGGCGCTGGAGGCGCAGATTCGAGATCGACTGTCGTTCCGCCGCTTTGCCGGCTTCAGCCTTTCGGACCGCACACCCGATCATTCGACGCTGTGGCGTTTCCGCGAGGAGCTGACGCGCGAGCATCTGATCGACAAGGTCTTTGAGGAGATCAACCGCCAGCTGGAGGCGAAGGGGCTGATCGTCAAGCGCGGCACCTTGGTCGATGCCACGTTCCTGCAGGCTCGCGGCCGGCCGCCCAAGCAGCCGAAGAAGGGCCATCAGGGTCCGGTCAAGCCGTCGGCCGATAAGGATGCGCGCTGGGGCAAGAAGAGCACCTTCGGCTACAAGATGCATATCGGCGTCGACCAGGCGCACACCATCATCCGGCGCGTCGAGGCGAGTGATGCCTCGGTCACCGACACCGAGCCGGCCGACCAGTTGATCTGCGGCGACGAGAAGGCAGCCTATGGCGATCAGGCCTATTATACCCACGCCAGGCAGGATCGGCTCGCCGAGGCGGGGATCAAGGACCGGCTGATGCAGCGGCCCAACAAGCACCACCCGCTGACGCCGCGCCAGAAGTTGCGCAACCGGCTGATCGCCAAGGTGCGGGCGGCGGTCGAGCGGCCCTTCGCGGTATTCAAGGAGCGCTATGGCATGCGGCGCATGCGCTTCTTCAACCTGGCCACCAACCGCACGCAGTGCATGCTGGCTGCCTGCGCCTACAATCTGAGAACCATGATTGGCGTCCTCCGTCCACCTGCTGAGAGACGAGCATGAGGAGGAGTCCGTCCGCAATCCTGCGGATGGCCGCTTAAAACTGACAAATGCCTCAAAGGGCGCGCCGAAAACCGCTCTGCCAGTCCTCTAAA
>NZ_JAVIIW010000146.1:0-861 GCF_033977205.1 Mesorhizobium album
TCAGACATCTACCGCGGTCTTGACCCTCTGGTTGATTTGCCCTCCACCCCGCACGAGTTGCGTGACGATGCTCACTATGCACCGGCGTTTCCGAGCACATCGACGGATGCTCAGATAGCGGCGTTGAATCAGACAGCCTCGTTCCACGGCCACGGTGGGCTAGAGCTCGGCGCCAGGGATTGGCTGAGCGACGAGCATATCGCGGCGGATTACATGCTTCTGATTCAGGATCTGCAGCGGGACAATCCGGATCTCGCCTCCCGGACGCGGCTCGTGGATCCGCTCATAGCCCACTATCATCTGCGCTTGGGCTCCCAGAGCGTGGCCACGCGCGCCTTCCAGCACATTGTCCATGATCACGATGGTAATGACACAGCCGACTTCCTGTTCCTGCCAGTGAGCGATGCCAGTGCTTCGGATCCCAATCGCCGCGGCAGCCATTGGTCGCTGCTGCTCGTTGATCGTCGCGAACGGGCAAGGCCGGCTGCCTATCATTACGATTCCGCCGTGGGATACAACGACGGGCCTGCAGCACTGCTCGCACAACGGCTGGGCGCTCGTCTGGAGCTAGCCCGCATGACCCAGCAGAGCAACGGCTATGATTGCGGTGTCTTTGTGCTGGACGGGACGCGGGCATTGGTTAGGGGCCTGGCGCAAAGAGGACGGTCAGGCGTGCTGCACCTCGACAACCTCGTTGTCGATCGGCTGGCACTGCAAACCCGACTGAGGCGCTGACTGGGGTGGCTGCTGATAGAGCTGGCTGGAGCGGAACTGGGCGACATCAGCACTCCTTATGCGGGGCCCTGACCGAGGGAGCGACTATGACATGCCTCCGCTTGCGAATCGGCCAGCCAGCCGGTC
>NZ_JAVIIW010000147.1:0-845 GCF_033977205.1 Mesorhizobium album
CCGCGCGAGGGCGAGGTGCTGGTCGAGGTCAAGGCGACCGGCATCTGCCATACCGATGAGTTCACTTTGTCGGGCGCCGATCCGGAGGGCATCTTTCCGGCGATTCTGGGCCATGAGGGCGCCGGCATCGTCATCGATGTCGGCAAGGGGGTGACGTCGGTCAAGAAGGGCGACCATGTCATCCCGCTCTACACGCCCGAATGCCGGCAGTGCCCGTCGTGTCTGTCGCGGAAGACCAATCTGTGCACCGCCATCCGCGCCACGCAGGGTCAAGGGTTGATGCCCGACGGCACCTCGCGCTTCTCGGTCGATGGCAAGAAGCTGTTCCACTATATGGGCTGCTCGACCTTCTCCAACTTCACCGTGCTGCCCGAGATCGCGGTGGCCAAGGTCAATCCCGACGCCCCCTTCGACAAGATCTGCTACATCGGCTGCGGGGTGACCACCGGCATCGGCGCGGTGATCAATACCGCCAAGGTCGAGCAGGGCGCCACCGCGGTGGTCTTCGGCCTCGGCGGCATTGGCCTCAACGTCATCCAGGGGCTTCGCTTGGCCGGCGCCGACATGATCATCGGCGTCGATGTCAACAACGACAAGAAGGCCTGGGGCGAGAGGTTCGGCATGACGCATTTCGTCAATCCGAAGGAGATCGACGGCGACATCGTGCCTTATCTGGTCAACATGACCAAGCGCGGCGCCGACCAGATCGGCGGCGCCGACTACACCTTCGACTGCACCGGCAACACCAAGGTGATGCGCCAGGCGCTGGAAGCCTCGCATCGCGGCTGGGGCAAGTCGGTCATCATCGGCGTCGCCGGCGCCGGCCAGGAGATTGCGACCAGGCC
>NZ_JAVIIW010000148.1:0-838 GCF_033977205.1 Mesorhizobium album
TGGGAATCTGGAGGCTTCTGTGAGGTCCGCGGGCACGACGGAGCGGCCGGGTTGGCTGTCGGACCTCATTGCAAGCCGGATTGAACGGAGCCGCGGGCAGGACTGGCGCTATGGGGATTGTAGCCCGGAGCTGTGGCCGGGATAGTCTTCGCCAGAATGATCAAGGGCCGTCGGGATGCAATGACGGCAAAGGACGCTGCGACGGGGGGCGGCATCTTGATGGCGGGTGCCGTCGGACAGGCTGTGGTGCCTTCTATCGCCGGGCTGGCTGCTTGCGCCCTTGTGCGATGGGCCAAGCGTTGGCGTTCCGGCGCCCATGGTGACGGATGCTGAGCATGGCGATGAGGAGGCGCCGGCCGCGATCATGAGGTGTCGCACCAGAACGGGCCGGGCGGTGCCTGTCCGCATCGCCAGACGGCGAGCGTGATCATCCGTCCTCCGCAGCATGGGCAGCGATGCGTCAACGCCAGGCGCTCGGCGGCGACAGCGGCGCTTTCGGCACTCGGTTCGAGATTGTTCTGCTGCGGGTTGGCCAGCAGTCTGCGGCACAGGTCGAGCCTGGCGGCGCGATGGCCGTTGGCGAGGAAGCCGTAGTGGCGGATGCGATGGAAGCCGTCCGGCAGCGTGTGCAGCAGGAAGCGGCGGATGAACTCGTGCGCGTCGAGCGTCATCACCTTTGTCCTTCCGCCATGACGATAATCCCGCCAGCGGAACGCGACGCGATCGTCGTCCATGCCGATCAGCCGGGAATTGGCGATGGCGACGCGATGGGTGTAGCGACCGAGATAGGCCAGCACATGCCCTGGACCGCCGAACGGCGGTTTGGCGTAGACCACCC
>NZ_JAVIIW010000149.1:0-797 GCF_033977205.1 Mesorhizobium album
CGTCGTGTGCGAGCCGACCGGAGGGCATGAGAGCCTGCTGCTCGAGGAGTGCCTGCGCGCCGGCATCGCCTGCCATCGCGCCGACACGCTCAAGCTCAAGAGCTTCATCCGGTCCTTCGGCACACAGGGCAAAAGCGACGCCATCGATGCCGGCATGCTTTCTGCCTACGGCCGCGAGCGCTGGGAAAAGCTGTCCCTTTGGCAGGCTCCGGACCCCGACGCGGTACATTTGCGCGCCCTGGTCCGCCGCCGCCAGGAGCTCATCGCCTTCAGGGGCGCCGAGAAGAACCGCCTCAAGGCTCCTTGCAGCCGCGATCTCGCCGCTTCCTTCAAGGCGCTGATCAAAGCCGTCGAGCATCAGATCCAGACCATCGAGGCCGCCATCCGCGAGCTCATCGCCAACAGCAGCACCCTCAAGCACCGGGCAACCATATGCACGGCTATGGACAGTCTCGGCCCGATCGTGGCGGCCAAACTCTTGGCCATCTTGCCCGAGCTCGGCACCATGACACGTCGAAAGGCTGCAGCCCTTGCAGGGCTCGCGCCTCATCCCAACGACAGCGGCCAAAAACACGGCTACCGCAAAATCCGTGGCGGACGACCAGAGATCAGGAGCATGCTCTACATGCCCGCGTTGCACGCCGCTGCCGGAAGGGGTGAGTTCGCAACCTTCTACAAACGCCTGCGCGCCAACGGCAAAAAGCCAATGGTGGCCATCGCCGCCGTCATGCGAAAGATCATCGTCACCCTCAACGCTAGGCTACGAGACGCCGCCATTCCTCAGAGTTGATGACGAC
>NZ_JAVIIW010000150.1:0-729 GCF_033977205.1 Mesorhizobium album
GTGACCTTCGAACACTCAAATTTTCCATTTAAACGGATGACGTTCGTGGGGTGTACTGATCGTATGATCTGCATCTTGCGGCGTCCCCGAATGAGTGCTACCTGGTTGATCCTGCCAGTAGTCATATGCTTGTCTCAAAGATTAAGCCATGCATGTCTAAGTATAAGCAATTATACAGCGAAACTGCGAATGGCTCATTATATAAGTTATCGTTTATTTGATAGCACCTTACTACTTGGATAACCGTGGTAATTCTAGAGCTAATACATGCTAAAAATCCCGACTTCGGAAGGGATGTATTTATTAGATTAAAAACCAATGCCTTCGGGCTTTCTGGTGATTCATGATAACTTCTCGAATCGCATGGCCTTGCGCCGGCGATGGTTCATTCAAATTTCTTCCCTATCAACTTTCGATGCGAAGGTCTTGTCTTCGCATGGTTACAACGGGTAACGGAGGGTTAGGGCTCGACCCCGGAGAGGGAGCCTGAGAAATGGCTACCACTTTTAAGGAAGGCAGCAGGCGCGCAAATTACCCAATCCCGACACGGGGAGGTAGTGACAATAAATACTGATACAGGGCTCTTATGGGTCTTGTAATCGGAATGAGTACAATTTAAATCCCTTAACGAGGAACAATTGGAGGGCAAGTCTGGTGCCAGCAGCCGCGGTAATTCCAGCTCCAATAGCGTATATTTAAGTTGTTGCAGTTAAAAAGCTCGTATTTTTT
>NZ_JAVIIW010000016.1:0-135031 GCF_033977205.1 Mesorhizobium album
TCGCCTCTCATTACGACTCCTCAGGCGGCCAAAACAGCGCGCTGGCACAAGAGCTCGCCGCAAAGCTGGGCGCCCGCCTGAAGCCGGTGCTGATGGCCCAGCAGGACAACACCTATGATTGCGGCGTCTTCGTCCTCGACGCCACCCGGGCGCTGACCGCACGCCTGGCTGAAGCCGAACCGCCCACCGGCCGGCCGCTCCACCTCGACACCCTCGTCGCCGACCGCCAGGCCTTGCTGGACCGCCTCAGGTCGCTTATCGGCTCCGGTCCATGAAGCGACTCGGATCTGCAGCGGCGGCACGACGATGAAGATCAGCATGCCCCACAGGAAGACGATGGCCACGGCTACCGCGGCAATCGCACCGGGCTTGGTAAAGACGACAAACAGCAGGGCCATGGCGAGGAGCGTGGCGATCACACGTCGGCATCAGCTTCCAGTCTGCCGCCGATGATGTTGCCGATGGTCATGCCGGCGCCGAACAAGAGCAGCACCCAGGTCACGGTCGCCGTCGACAGGCCGGAAACGTCGATCCGATACGGCTTGATGTAGGTGAAGACGGCGAAGAGGCTGGCCGAGGCCAGCGAGGCGATCGCGCTGACGAAATGTTGGCGAGAACTTCGGCGGTTTTTTTCGCCACTAGCCGTTGGCCACGGCCTCACATGCCTGCGCCCGCGAGCGCCAATGGCCGGCACGCGGCTGAGCGATCTCATACGCATCGCATGTCTGCGCCACATGCTGGCCTCTGATGCCATACTGCCTTGCGATTTCGGTCATCGGTTTCGACCAGACCAGATCGTAGGGCTCGGCCCGCGTCATTCTCAGCACGTATCTTCCTCTCGTATCAATCGCCAGCAACGTGAGCCAGCCTCTCGGCAATTTAGACGCGCTTGGCCTTACCTCCGCCTAAATGAAGATTTCGTGGATGCGCTCGGGCCGCGCCATTCATCCAAACGGAACGACACGACGTAGAGGAATATCCGCCCTAATTTTTCTTACCCCAGGTAGCCGGGAAAGGACTTCCCGGTGGATCTCTTCGTAGCCCCGGATGTCTTTTACGCAGACGTATAGAAGGTAATCCGTCTTGCCGCTCACCGCATAGCATTCTTCGATTTCAGGGTGCTTTCGAAGAGAATTTTCGAAGCGCTCGACCGTGTGTGAGCTAACGGCCTCCAACTCGATCCGGACCGGGATTTTGCTACCGGTTGTCAAATTTCTCTCTCCGGTTTTTCCAACTTAAACACCTCATGGAGTCAGCCGCGGTTTCAGCGGGATCGAGCCGCGGGGAGAAAACCGCTGTGCGGGGTTGACCCACGCTTTCTATTCGAACCCAAACTGCCGACGACAGTATGTCTCCCTTTGAAGTTGCGCGAAGACCTCTCGTATAGCCAGGCCTACACCTGGCTTGCAAGTCGCCCGACGATCGCCCGCGCAAACATGTCGTACCTGGCATAGTCACGATCCGATGAATTCACGTCGAATGACGACGTTGTCGCCGGGGGAGGGCGAATATCCTCTTTGGCCATCGGGGCAGTACGGTGCCACAGATGACGGCCCGGATTGCTGGCATGGGGGCGCGATTTCATCCCGCGCCTGGCTGCAACCTCGTCGGATCATGAATACGATCGCTTTATTGAGAAGGAGGGGCCAAAAGCGTAGCGATGGATGACCAGCCAGGGGCAACTCCAAGAAAGTTGAGCAAGGTTTTCCGTCCGCGGCGTTCTGCCGAAGGCGTGACGTGGTCATGAAATAACCTTCTGACCACCTCGACATCAGCGTACCGCGGTTGAAGTAGATAGCGAGCCGATCGCCGGCATCGCCAGAGGCGACCAGCGGTCCCGTCCGATCCGAGCGGCTCGCAGCGTCGGGGACAAAGGCCTTGGCACAGATTGCCAAATGTTTGGTTTGGCCAGCAATGTTGCCGCGTGTCTTGGTTTTGCCATTGGCCCGGCTTCGGGGCGGTCGCGCTTCGCCAATCCTGTCGACGTCGGCAAGCCATCGGCCATACTTCGCAGCCCCACTGGCGTCATCAGATTGCCCGCGATTGCCACCACGCCGCAGCGGCCCGGGGAGGGGGCCTTGTTGCAGTAAGCGGGCTTCGTCGTGCCGCGCTCCTCCTTCAATCGCCACCTTCTCATCGCACCGAACTCGATGCTGCCAGAGGTAAAATCGTGCGGCTCTGACATGGATCAGGGCAAACAGGCCGCGACTGCGTAATTGATGCGACGCGGATTGGCGTCCGCCGGAATTTCCAGATCGGGACTTGCGATGAAATTTGGCACAGAGATCGTCCTTCTAGGCCTTTTTGCTTTTGGCGCCCTCGTAGCCGCCGGCTTCGGTGTGGATGAACCATTTCGCCAGCACATGTGGGTTTTGTTCTTCGCCGTGGCTGGCTTCAACGCGATGCTGATGCGCAACACCGAGTTCAAGCCCGCGGCGCCGATCGACCCTTCCGCCTACATGGATGGACCGATCCGCTACGGGGCCATCGCAACGGTGTTCTGGGGTGTCATCGGCATGCTGGTCGGCGTGGTCATTGCGCTCCAGCTTGCATTCCCTCACCTCAATATCGAGCCCTGGTTCAATTTCGGCCGGTTGCGGCCGCTTCATACCTCCGGCGTCATCTTCGCCTTCGGCGGCAACGCGCTGCTTTGCACGTCCTTGTATGTGGTCCAGCGTACGTGCCGCGCGCGCCTCTTCGGCGGCAACCTCGCCTGGTTCGTCTTCTGGGGTTACCAGCTCTTCATCGTCATGGCCGCGACCGGCTATCTGCTGGGCATCACGGAGAGCCGCGAATATGCCGAGCCGGAATGGTACGTCGACATCTGGCTGACAATCGTGTGGGTCGCGTACCTGATCCTTTTCCTTGGCACCATCCTGAAGCGCAAGGAACCGCATATCTACGTCGCCAACTGGTTCTACCTCTCCTTCATCGTCACCATTGCGATGCTGCATGTGGTCAACAACCTGTCGATGCCGGTCTCTTTCCTGGGGTCCAAGAGCTACTCCGCCTTCTCAGGTGTTCAGGATGCGCTGACGCAGTGGTGGTACGGGCACAATGCCGTCGGCTTCTTCCTGACGGCCGGCTTCCTCGGCATGATGTATTACTTCGTGCCCAAGCAGGCGAACCGGCCGGTCTACTCCTACCGCCTGTCCATCATCCATTTCTGGGCGCTGATCTTCCTCTATATCTGGGCCGGGCCGCACCATCTCCACTACACCGCCCTGCCAGACTGGGCACAGACGCTGGGCATGGTGTTCTCGATCATGCTTTGGATGCCGTCCTGGGGCGGCATGATCAACGGCCTGATGACGCTCTCCGGTGCCTGGGACAAGCTGCGCACCGATCCCATCATCCGCATGATGGTCGCGGCCGTCGCCTTCTACGGCATGTCGACCTTTGAAGGGCCGATTATGTCGATCAAGACCGTCAACTCGCTCTCGCACTACACGGACTGGACCATCGGCCACGTCCATTCGGGCGCGCTTGGCTGGGTCGGCATGATCTCGTTCGGCGCGATCTACTACATGGTGCCCAAGCTCTGGAACCGCGAGCGTCTCTACTCGCTGCGCCTCGTCACCTGGCACTTCTGGCTGGCGACCCTTGGCATCGTCGTCTACGCGGCCGTGATGTGGGTTTCCGGCATCATGCAGGGCCTGATGTGGCGCGAGTACGACGAGCAGGGCTTCCTCGTCTATTCCTTCGCCGAAACGGTCGCCGCCATGCATCCCTACTACGTCATGCGCGCCGCAGGCGGCGCCATGTACCTCTCCGGTGCACTGATCATGGCTTGGAACATCACAATGACCATCTTTGGCCACCAACGAGAAGAGGATCCGATGCCGGGCTCTGTCGCCGCCCTCCAGCCTGCGCGATCAGGAGCCAGAAAATGGGCTTGATGGACAAGCACGCGCTGATCGAGAAGAACGCCACGCTACTTCTCGTCGGGTCCCTGCTGGTCGTGACCGTCGGCGGCATCGTCGAGATCGCGCCGCTTTTCTATCTCGAGAACACGATCGAGAAGGTGGAGGGCATGCGCCCCTACACCCCGCTCGAGCTCGCCGGCCGCAACATCTATGTGCGCGAGGGATGCTACCTCTGCCACAGCCAGATGATCAGGCCGTTCCGTGACGAAGTGGAGCGCTACGGCCATTACAGCCTGGCGGCCGAGTCGATGTACGACCATCCGTTCCAGTGGGGATCCAAGCGCACCGGGCCGGACCTGGCACGGGTCGGCGACCGCTACTCCAACAGCTGGCACGTTCAGCACCTCACCGATCCGCGTTCCGTCGTGCCGGAATCCATCATGCCGAGCTATGGCTTCCTGAAGGATACACCGATCGAGGTGAAGGACTTCTCCATGCACCTCGTCGCCAACCGGCGCGTCGGTGTCCCCTACACCCACGACCTGGTCGTGCAAGCCAACGCCGATCTGATGGCGCAGGCCGATCCCAACGCCGACACGTCCGGACTGGAAAGCCGCTATCCGAAAGCCAAGGTCGGCGACTTCGACGGCAATCCGCAACAGGTCACCGAGATGGACGCCCTGGTCGCCTATCTGCAGATGCTCGGCACGCTCGTCGACTTCAAGAACTACGACGAAGCCGCCGGCTACCGCTGAGGAGAACAAACCGATGGAATACAACCTGATGCGCGAGTTTGCCGACAGCTGTGGCCTGCTTGCCATGGTGCTCTTCTTTGCTGGATGCGTTGCCTTCGCGCTCAGACCGGGCGGTCGCAGTCAGGCTCATGAAGCCGCACACATCCCCTTCAAAGACGACTGATCATGAGCACGCAGTATATCGATGATATGTCGGGCATCTCAACCACCGGTCATGAGTGGGACGGCATCAGGGAACTCAACAACCCCCTGCCGCGGTGGTGGGTGGTCACCTTCTACGTCACCATCGCCTGGGCGATCGGCTACACCATCGCTTATCCGGCTTGGCCGATGCTGACCTTTGCAACAAAAGGTGCGCTCGGCTATTCAAGCCGCAATGACGTCAAGAACAAGATGGCTGCGGCCGAAGCCGCCAAGGCCAAATATGTCGCGGCGATCCAGTCCAAGAGCGTCTCCGAAATCGCCGGCGACGACGCGCTGCGCGAGTTTGCCGTCTCGGCCGGCGGCGCGGCATTCAAGGTCAACTGCGTGCAATGCCACGGATCCGGCGCGCAAGGTTCGAAAGGATTTCCGAACCTTAACGATGACGATTGGCTGTGGGGAGGCAAGACGGGAGAGATCCAGCAAACGATCACGCACGGCATTCGTTTCACCGCGGATGGTGACACCCGCCAGTCGGAGATGCCTGCCTTCGTCGATGTGCTCAAGCCCGAACAGATCGCCCAGGTCAGCGCTTTCGTTGCCAGCCTCTCGGGGACCATCAAGGACAAGAGCCTGATTGAGCCCGGCGCCAAGGTCTTCGCGGAAAACTGCGCTGTCTGCCATGGTGAGAACGCAAAGGGCAACAGGGAATTCGGCGCACCCGATCTGACCGATGCCATCTGGCTCTATGGACCAGGCGAGACGGCGATAGCCGCCCAGGTGCGCACCCCGAAACAAGGCGTGATGCCAGCGTGGATCGAGCGCCTCGGCGAGATCAAGGTCAAGGAACTTGCAGTCTATGTCCATTCGCTTGGCGGCGGAGAGTAGGCGGCGGCCTATTCTCGGCCCTCCCCCCGCCAAGCGACGAGGCCCGGCGCGAGCCGGGCCTCGACCGTGTTGCGGCAGTCCGCGATTGAACTTCCTCAACGCGACGCTGCCCGCCATGCGGCAAGGGTCGCCCGACCATCGGCCAGAACCCGTGGCCGAGTGTCGGGCGCGAACATCGTCGCTGGTCACCGGAGCTTCTCGTGCTTGATAACAAGCAGATAAAATGGCTCGAAGCCGAAGCGGTCAACTCCGCCACGACACGCCAGCCGCTCTATGCCGCGCGCAAGAAGGTCTTCCCCAAGCGCGCCTCCGGCCGTTTCCGCCAGTTCAAATGGCTGGTCATGGCGATCACGCTCGGCATCTATTATCTCACGCCCTGGCTGCGCTGGGATCGTGGCGCCTTCGCCCCCGACCAGGCCGTTCTCATCGATCTGGCGAACCGTCGTTTCTACTTCTTCTTCATCGAGATCTGGCCGCAGGAATTCTACTACGTCGCCGGCCTGCTGGTCATGGCCGGCGTCGGCCTGTTCCTCCTTACATCGACGATCGGGCGGGCCTGGTGCGGCTATACCTGCCCGCAGACGGTCTGGGTCGACCTGTTCCTTGTCGTCGAGCGCGCCGTCGAAGGCGACCGCAATGCCCGCATGAAACTGGACGCCGCACCATGGACCGCACGCAAGCTGGTCCTGCGAGCATCGAAGCACGCGATCTGGCTGGTCATAGCGGTGGCCACCGGCGGCGCCTGGATCTTTTACTTCGCCGACGCGCCTAGGTTGCTCGGCGAAGTCGCCACCGGAACCGCCGCGCCCGTCGCTTATGTCACCATCGGCGTTCTGACCGGAACCACCTATCTGTTCGGCGGGCTGATGCGCGAGCAGGTCTGCACCTACATGTGCCCGTGGCCGCGCATCCAGGCCGCCATGCTCGACGAAAATTCGTTGACTGTGACTTACAACGACTGGCGTGGCGAGCCGCGGTCACGCCATGCCAAGAAGGCATTGGCGGCCGGCCTGCCGGTCGGCGACTGCGTCGACTGCAAGGCCTGTGTCGCCGTCTGCCCGATGGGGGTCGACATTCGCGACGGCCAGCAGCTCGAATGCATCACCTGCGCGCTGTGCATAGACGCCTGCGACAACATCATGGATAAGCTCGGCCGTGAACGCGGGCTGATCTCCTACGCGACGCTTTCCGACTACAACACCAACATGGCCATAGCGACGGCAGGCGGCACCCACCCGATCGATCCCACTCTCGTTCGGACCGCCGGCGGCGCTTTCTCCGACAAACTGACGCATTTCCACGTTCACAAGATCTCTCGTCCGCGCACCTTTGTCTACATGGGCTTGTGGTCACTGGTCGGCATCGGACTGCTCTTTTCACTGATGACCCGCAACCGGCTCCAGGTGAACGTGCTTCACGACCGCAACCCGCAATTCGTGACGCTGTCCGATGGATCCATCCGCAACGGCTACACTGTGAAGCTGCTAAACATGACCCCTGAGCCGCGAACCATAGTCGTCACGATGCAGGGACTGGAAGGCGCGCAAATGAACCTCGTTGGCTCTGACCTGCCCGCAGGCCGTTCCTTCGCTATCCCCGTCGAACCCGACCGCCTCAAAACGTTGAAAATCTTCGTGCGCCAGCCCGCCAATCAGCTCCGGGGCCAGACACAGACCTTCACGTTCGTCGCAAACGACCAGGCCGGTTTGGAATCGGACCGATACATCGCCACCTTCAACGCGCCGGAGACGACCAGGTGAGCACCAAAACAGAGCAACCTCGCGAATTCACCGGCCGGCACATGCTTCTCATCATCTCGGCCTTTTTCAGCGTGGTCGTCAGCGTCAATGCATTGATGGCGACGCTTGCCACTACAAGCTGGACCGGGCTCATCGTCGAAAACGCCTACGTGGCGAGCCAGCAATTCAACAAGAACGCGGATGAAGGCCGCGCTCAAGCGGCACTTGGCTGGAAGAGCCAGTTGACCATTGTCGGTGGCGAGGTTCGCTACAGCCTCGCGGATGCGGCTGGCAAGCCTGTCGCATTGCATGGCGTCAAGGTGCTCTTTCGTCATCCCGCCTACGAAGCCGAGGACTACTCCATCACTTTAGCCCTTGCCTCCGGTCAGGAATACGCGGCCCGGCATACGCCCCGCAATGGCGTCTGGATCGCTGAGGTGGACGCGGACGCAGGTCTTGCGAAGCCCTATCGGGAAGTCCGCCGAGTCATCGTTTCCAATGGGGCGTTGCAATGAGTTGCTGTGCACCTGGCGCCGAGATGGTTCCGGATCCAGGCAGCGTGACGCCGGACCTGCCCTCAAACCAGGAAATCAGGCTGGCAAGCCGCCGTCTTGGCGACGGCATCATTCAGTCGGACTTGTCGGTCCCGACGGTCCACTGCGGAGCCTGCATCCAGGCGATCGAGGCAGCACTCGCAAAACTCGACCGCGTCGAGGGCGCGCGCGTCAACCTATCGACGAAACGGGTGTCGGTGCAATGGCGCGAAGGTGAGGTGCCGCCGATCATGGCCACGCTCGAAGGACTGGGTCATCCGGCGCACCTCTTCGAAACCGACGGCGACGAGAAGGACGGGATGCTTTCGGGATTGGTCCGGGCAGTCGCGGTCGCAGGCTTCGCTGCGGGCAATATCATGCTTCTGTCGGTCTCTGTCTGGTCGGGCGCTGAAGGGCCGACCCGCGATCTGTTCCACTGGGTCTCGGCGCTGATCGCCATTCCCGCGCTTGCATTCGGCGGCGGCATCTTCTTCCGGTCGGCCTGGAATGCGCTGCGACATGGCCGCATGAACATGGACGTCCCGATCGCTGTCGGAGTTTCGCTCGGCTATGCGATGAGCCTCTACGAGACAGTCATTCATGGCGAGCACGCCTATTTCGACGCGTCGGTATCGCTGCTGTTCTTTCTGCTGATCGGCCGCACGCTCGACCACCTGCTGCGCGAACGGGCCCGAACCGCCGTCAAGGGCCTGTCCCGGCTGGCTGCCCGCGGTGCCATGGTCTTGCGCGATAACGGCGCACGCGACTATCTGCCGGTCGGCGAGATCGAACCGGGCATGCGTGTGTTGATCGCCGCTGGCGAACGGGTACCCGTCGACGGCAGGATCGTTCAAGGCACGTCGGACATTGATTGCTCACTAGTCTCGGGCGAGAGCACACCACTAGACGCCGACGCGGGAGAACTGGTCCAGGCCGGCATGCTCAACCTGACCGGCCCGCTGACTGTCGAGGCGATCGCGGCCGCCAAGGATTCCTTTCTGGCGGAAACGGTCCGTCTGCTGGAGGCCGCCGAGGGCGGCCGCGCCCACTATCGCCGGATCGCAGACCGCGTTGCCGTGCTTTATGCGCCGGTGGTACACCTGACGGCGTTCGCGACGTTTCTTGGCTGGATGGCCGCCAGTGGAGACTGGCACAAGGCGATGACGATCGCCATCGCCGTCCTGATCATAACCTGCCCCTGCGCACTCGGCCTTGCCGTGCCCATCGTCCAGGTTGTCGCCGCGCGACGACTGTTCGACAACGGCATCATGGTCAAGGACGGGTCGGCCCTGGAACGCCTGGCGGCGATCGACACGGTGGTCTTCGACAAGACGGGCACTCTGACGCTGGGAAAACCCCGGCTCGTCAACAGGTCGTCTATCGATCCGGCCATGCTGGCCATCGCCGCCGCGATGGGCGCGCATTCCCGCCATCCGCTTTCGCAGGCGCTCGCCGGCCTCGCGAGCCCGGCCGGGCAGCCGACGTTCAATGAAGTGAGAGAGCATCCGGGTTTTGGCATCGAAGCGACTGCCGCGGGCGGCACCTGGCGCTTGGGCAGGCGGGGATGGGCCGGCAGCAAGGGTCGGATCGGTGCCGAAGGAAAAACCGGTGTGACGGTGCTGACCCGAAACGGAAGGCTCGTCGCATCCTTCGAATTCGAGGACGCCTTGCGGGCGGACGCGGACACGGCCATTGCGCAGTTGAAACATGCCGGACTTACGGTGGAAATGTTGTCCGGCGATACGGTCGCCGCATGCGCCGTAGTCGCCGACGCGCTAAAGCTCGACCGTTTTACCCCCGCTCTCGTGCCCTCGGGAAAGGTCCAGCGGATCAGGCAGCTGACCAATGATGGTCACCGGGTCTTGATGGTCGGCGATGGCCTGAACGACACGCCCGCGCTGGGCGCGGCGCATGTCTCGATCGCTCCGGCCAGCGCCGCCGACATTAGCCGCAACGCTGCGGATTTCGTATTCCTTCGCGAGAGCCTATGGGCGGTACCCCTTGCCTTGGACGTCTCGCGGAGGGCGGGACGGTTGGTCCGCCAGAACATCGCCATCGCGATCGTCTATAATGCGATTGCCGTGCCGATCGCTATTCTTGGACACGTCACTCCGCTGATCGCCGCCATCGCCATGTCCGCCTCGTCGCTGCTTGTCATTGGAAACGCGCTGCGCCTGCAAGGCTTTGCACCTACCACGACGGCTCCTTCGGCAACGCGCGCGGGCATTCGCGCATGGGTGCAGCCCTCATGACGACGCTCGTCTACCTATTGCCAGCAGCGCTGTTCCTTGGCGCGCTTGGGCTATCCGGCTTTCTATGGGCGTTAAGGAGTGGTCAATACGAGGATCTCCACGGGGCCGCCGAGCGCGTCCTCATCGACTGGGACGACAAGCTGGAACGCTGACCCGATCACTGTGCCGGCGATTGTACGGATGGCGGTGGTCAGCCGGGTCGACTTGGTCGGGGCCAGACTACCAAGGCTCCCACAGCTCGCCAAGCGACGTTCAATTAGCCCTACCGCTCGAAGGACTTGTCTTCCGTTCCTCCGTGCAGGCGGCTGACGTGACAAAATACCTCGCATGGCAGACGGGAGCGTCCGATGTTTGCTTAGAAATGCTGCCGAGCCGATGCGACGGGCGCGAAAAACGGATCAGCCAAGGTTAAGTTTGTCGAACGTACGCCGGAGGGGTGCCCGTCATTCCAGGATGACGTGACCACATGGCCGACATTTTCTTGGGCCGTTGACCAGTCGAGCATAAAACCCGCCGCTGTCGGCTTTGCCGCGTCTGGCTGATCCAGATCAAGGTTATCTTCTGACCGGCGTGGTTACGTCGACCAATCCTTCAAGGGAGAATGCATGTCTAACGGACAGTGTGGTCGTTACCTTCAGCGAATCGCCGTAGTGAGAATCCCCCTTGCTGGCTGGCAATCTGCCTGGCTCGGCCCGCGATCCTATCGGCTGCGTTGCTGGCTGCATCCTTCATTGCGGATTTATGCGCATTCTTGTGTCCAGTGGCTTGAGGCAATGCGGCGCACACTGGCAGCCAGGGCAACCGGTCCACGGATTGCGGCTCGATGCAACCAGCACCTCACCCAGATAGCCGACGCGATGGCAGCGCGCTGATGGCCAGCAGCGATGACAGTTTCGACATCATCGTCGCCGGAGCCGGGCCGGTCGGACTTTCCTTCGCCGCATCGCTTGCAAAGAGCGATCTCAAAGTGGCGGTGGTTGAGCAGCAGGCCCTCGAAAGCCTGGCGAAGCCGCCTTTCGATGGTCGCGAGATCGCGCTGACCTTCGCCTCGATCAGCATCCTTCGCGAGCTCGGCGCCTGGGACGCCATCTCCGCTGGTCACAAGTCACCAGTGCAAGGCGCGCGCGTGCTCAACGGATCGAGCCCTTTCGCTCTGTGTTTCGATCCTCCAAGAGGATCTGCAGAACCACTCGGATTTCTGGTCCCAAATTGTCGGATCCGCGATGCCCTGTTCAAGATCATCCGCTCGCACCACCGTGTCCAGCTGCTATGCGGCCACTCGGTCGTTGATGTAACCAACAGCCGCAAAGGGGCGGTCGTAAAGCTTTCCGACGGCAGGCGGTTGACCGCTCGGCTTTTCGTTGCAGCAGATTCGCGTCTGTCGCGAACGCGCGACCTGCTCGGCATCGCCGCCGACATCAATCGGCTTGGCAGCTCGATGGTGATTTGCCGGGTCAGGCACGAGCGCGCCCACCATCAGCTCGCAACCGAATGGTTCGATCACCATCAGACCATAGCGATCTTGCCGCTGATGGAAGGCGAATCGTCATTGCTTGTCACATTGCGCGCAAACGAGGCCAATAGACTTCTTGCTTTAGACGACGATCTGTTCCTGATCGAATTGACGGACCGGTGTCGAGGGCGCCTCGGAAAAATGACCCTTGCAAGCAAACGCCATATCTATCCGTTGGTCACGACCTGGGCGCACAGCTTCTGGGCTCCAAGCGCCGCACTCGTCGGCGACGCTGCCGTCGGCATGCACCCGGTGACCGCCCATGGCTTCAACATCGGCCTCGGCGGCCAAAAGCAACTCGCCCGTAGAATCCTGACAGCACGTCGCGACCGTCGCGACATTGCCGATCCCGACATGCTCCACAGATATGATAGCTGTCTTCGGCTGTCGGCGGCACCGCTCTATCATGCTACGAATCTACTCGTCGGACTCTACTCAGGCGAGCACGCGGCGACACGGCTTGCAAGGCATGTCGGGCTTCGCCTTGCCCAATATTTTCCCTTTGTCCGCCGTGGCATTTCGGCCGTGCTGAGGCGGTGAAACACAGGCATGGGTAGCTCCCCCCTGGCACGACGCCTTCTGCATCGCCGCTCGGTGGTGACGAAGCCGCCCGCGAGCGGGCCCTCAACGGCACTGAAGCGAGCGGTACGGCAGCGGAGGCCGGGTTGCCGAACACCTCGCCTGGTTCGAAAAAGCACCGATGACCACCGATCTATCCAGCTGCACCAGGTTCTGGACGTCACCTTCGCGTGCCCCGGCTCGAGCGGCCCCAGCCGATTTCCCTGCTACCGATCCTCACCAGGTACCGCGTCGCGCTCCTGCACGGTCCTGACAATTCCCATTTCTCTGAGACGAAGGACAACGACATGCTGCATTCTCAAAAGTCCATGAAGGCTGGGACATGGTCTTTTTCGCCGCTGCGAAGCGCACCTAATCGGCCAACAGCAGCCGCCCGCAGTTCAGCGGCGAAGAAGTCAAGGCCCCACACTGATGTGCCAAATGAAAAAGCCAGTGAGCGTGCAAAGCGCGTCACCTTCAAGGCCGTCATCACTTCTTGTGTCCTGTTGTCGGCGCCATCGTTCGCTGCGGAGGGGAAGGGCCCATTTTACATCGACAATGGGAACATCGTGGTTTCCGGCGAAATCGGTCTTGCCGACATCAGGGCCCAGGAATTTGTCTACTGGAAGCACGACGACTGGCACAATCACAAGGTCAGCCAGCTGGATTGGAAGAGCATAGAGGTCACTCTGCTGACGGTTGGGGTCAGTGCACCCATCGATAAGGAATGGAGCTTAAAGAGTAGATTCGATGTCGGTATTGGCGGCGACGGGCACCTGCTCGATCGCGATTGGGTCAGCAAGCTCCACGACAGCTGGAGCGGCCGCGCGGTTATGCCCGATACCGACCTCGATCACTATTTCGCCGGTTCGATCGAGGTTGACCGGATCGTCGGCAGCAATGAGACCGGCAGTCTCGCGGTCGGTGCGGGCTTGCGCTATACTGATGTTATGTGGACAGCCTTTGGGGGATACGGCATCGAATCCAGCGGGGATCCGCTCTTTCGCGACCGACACGAAATCTGGTCGGGAAACCATAAAGTCATCAGCAATCGGCAAAAAATTCCGGTTGGCTTCGTGACCCTGAGCGGCGAACAAGCCCTCGGCGACCTTAGTATCAGTGGCGGCATTCGAGCTGGCCTGAGCATCGGCTTCCAGGACATAGACGACCACTGGGGCGAGCATCGCTTTTACAGTGACCTATACACAGCACCGACGATGGGAGCCGATATCGCGGTTAGTTACGCGGTAACGCCATGCGCCTCCCTGTATCTGCGGGGGTCCTTCGATCGGGTGTTTCACACCCGCGGCGACGAACAAAGCTTAGACACGGCCAAAGGGCAGTTCGAGGGCCAGTGGAAAGATAATGTCGCGGCGACGTTCCAAGCCATGTCAGTCTCCCTTGGTCTCAAGGCCACTTTTTGAGGATGCTGAGACATGCACCTTTGCCGAAGCGCCGAAGGAGGCCGAGACTGCTATGGGCGCTCGATCGCTTCCAGCCATTGCCTCAGCCGAAGCGGCACGCTCACCGAGTGACGTGTTCACGATCGTTGGGCGCCGGTGCGCTTACGTTCTTGATTGTCGGACCGTGATTTATCCATGGTCGCGCCAGCGCCGACAACCTTGGTAAAACCCGCTCCCGACGTACGATGATAGCGGGGTCGTTCACAAAACCTGTCTGGATTGCGCACGCTTCAGATCAGCTCGGGCCGCCATCAGGCATGCCAGACATTGTGTCTGGCGGGCCAAATAAGCTGGCGCATCGCCGTAAACCCGCTTCGTCGCGAGGACGCGCTTTTCCAGGGCGCTGCTAAGATTGGATTTTGCCGCGATATGCGGCGCGGGGCGGTACCCGCCGCGGATCGTCATCTACTCAAACGAGCACCGGGCGGCCCGATTTGCAAGACATGTGGGGCTTCGCTTGGGTCAATATCTTCCGTTCGTCCGGCACGGCATTGCGAACATGCTTGAGCGATGAAAAAGCTGCCAGTAGATTTTCGGGCCATTGCGGCGGATGGATTGCCAGGTGCGCTGCGAAGTTCCCCCGAGCAAGTTGCTGTCCCTGGCGCGCAATTCGGCAGGGATTTCCGGCTGGAGGTCCTTCGTTCCCGAGTTCCTGGGTGACATTTTCGTCGGCCCCGGGGTCGCGTCGGCTGAGGAAACGGAGCCTCCGCCGGATCTTGCCTGAGCCCGCATCGCCTATGCTGGCACAAATGCTCCCGTCCGCAGGATGAGGCGAAGCGCCCCGATCCATATCTCGCCACTGGCACCGCCCCCGGTGTCGGGCTGCCGTCTTTTTTCTTGTCGGAACGCCAGTCAGCCGGCGAACAATTCCCTGTAGCCTGTCGTCACCATCCAGTTCGCCCGATCGAGATGGCTGCGGGCCGCATTGCGGGCCCGTTCCGGTTCGCGTTCGGGATCGATGCCGAGGATCAGCTGCGCCATTTCCTCGTAACTGGCACTGTCGGCGGCGGCGTCCAGGAACCGCATATAGGTCGTAAAATGCTCTTTGTCGTAAGCCGTGAGGCTATCCGACCAGGGAACTTCGTCTCGCATTTCGATGTCCAGTGGCTTTGTGCGAGTTCGGCTTCCGGGCGCGTCTTCCACGATCCCAGATGTGGTTTGAGCGGCTCACTATAACGAATAGGAACGATCGTTCCTAGAACGATAGTTCCGGTTCTGGTCCGTATATCGCCATGGACCTCAAAGAGGTGATGGCGATCAACATGCGTCGCGTGCGCCATCATCAGGACCTGACGCAGGAGGAATTGGCGGCGCTCGCGCAGCTCAGCATGCGTTATGTGGGCTCAATCGAGCGCGGCCGCGTCTCCGCGAGCGTAAGTGTCCTGGGTCGGCTCGCAAAAGCTCTTAATGTTGATCCTTGCGAATTGATCAAGCCGCCCCGGTGATCAAGGAATCACCGTCGGCATGACTCGTTAGATGGCGGCGTTCAACCCCTTGAACTGAGCGGCGCCTGCGCGCAGACGGCGCTCATCGGACGCTCGGGAAATCGAGCCTGCTCGGCGGGCAAAAGTCTTTCGGTCGTTCGCTCGATGCCGATAATCAACGTCACATCTCGTCCCGACATACTCCCCACCTGGCTGAGAGGGATGAATCTGACATCAAGGGATATCAAGTCGGGCGCGCGATACGATCACAACTACCTTGCGCTGCCTGCCGTCATGACAGGAAAAAGCCTTCTTGTAGCGCCCGAGATCATCGTCAGTGACCTGGTGCGCACTGGCGCTTTGAATGTGGTGCCCGGATCGCTTACGCCAAGCGGCATGCAATACCGGGCCTATGCGGTCGATCGCTCTGACAATCCCGAACTCGCTCGCGCCTTTTGCCGGTGGTTGGCTCGACTGTGTAAGAAGGCGGCGATTTCGGAGGCGCGTTAATATCGCATTCGGCTATGGAAAGGTCTCAAAAATCGATCAATCCGTTTGATTGCCAACGACGTCGCTGGATACAGGTGGCAGTAATTCGATCATTCGTCGATTCCAGAGGCGCGCAAGATGCTGCAAACTGGTCAAAGCCCCAAGCACATCTCCGGAGCCTCCACGCTGACGAGCAGGGCATCTCTGCGAGCCCATATCTGCGCCGGCCGTCTGGCCCACGTCATGGCGGCGCACAGTCCCTTGTCGGCAATCCTGGCCGAGGAGGCAGGCTTCGATGGCGTCTGGGCCTCCGGTTTCGAACTTTCCGCTCTATATGGACTGCCCGATGTAAGCCTTGTCTCCATGACGCGGCACCTCGATATGGTCCGTTCGATGGCCGAGCAATCATCGCTGCCGATCATAGCTGATATCGACACCGGCTTCGGCAACGCCATCAACGTGATCTACGCCATCGAGCAATACGAGCGTGCGGGCGCCGCCGCGGTCGTCATTGAAGACAAGGCTTTTCCAAAGGTGACGAGCCTCCTGGCAGATGGTCGCCAGGAACTCATCCGGACCGAGGAATTCGCGGGAAAAATTCGGGCGGCCGTTGCCACGCGCGCAGACGCGGACTTCCTCGTCATTGCGCGCACCGAAGCGCTGATCGCCGGACTGGGTGAAGCCGAGGCCCTGAAGCGGGCCAGGGCGTATGAAGAAGCTGGCGCCGACATGATCTTGATCCACTCCAAGCGGAAGACGCCCGACGAGGTGGAAAGTTTTGTACGAGCATGGCGCGGCGAAGTTCCGATAGTCATCGTGCCGACGGCCTACCCGGAAATGAACGAGTCGCGCATCCGCGCGCTCGGCAAGATTGCGATGGTGATCTATGGCAATCATGCCATTCGGGCAGCGGTCACCGCCATGAAGGACGTCTTTGCCCGCATCCGCGCCGACGGCGGTATTCACCGCATCGACCCCGAAATCGTGCCCGTGGAGGAAATCTTCCGACTGCAGAAAATGGACGCCCTCAAAGCGAACGAGAATCGGTTTCTGTGGTGACGTCACCAGGGCTACTTTCAAAACCCGGACCATCGAAAATAGGCCTGAGGATGACCTCCTGATGCAGCCAAGTTCGTCCGTTTCTGCATCTTCGGTGTCGGGTTCGAGGTGCCGAGCTCATTTCGGTTTTCAGTTCGCAATGGGGGCACTGGGCCTCAGGCGCCCGCGTGTCTCGTGGCAACGGATTTTCGATGCTATGGCGTGCGGCCGAGTTTTGTTGTTCTTCCATCCACGGAGCTCAGGCTGCTGCATGGTTCGCGCCACAACCGTGCGAGCAGGCGCCGCTTGGCCAGCTACTTTTCGCGCAAGGTATGCTTCGCAGGGTGCCTTATGGCAATGATGCAATGGAGGTTTCGCCGAATTGGAAATTTTCGAAAGGCTTGAAGCGTTGATCGATGCGCCGGGCGCGGAAACGGTCAATGAGGCACGCTCGATGCTGCGTCAATTCGAGGCGGTCGTGACTGCCGACGCGATCCACCAATTCTTGCTGGATCTGATGACCTTGGTGTTTGTGGTGGACGCTGCTCCTCAAAATTATCACGCGCCGGTGCGCAAGCTCGTCAAGGTTCGGCTGGCAATGCTCAAGATGCTTGGCGAAGCCTCGGCGTGAGCATCGGCCAAGCAAGCCTGTCGCGTGGCGCAAGCACTATCAGCCGGATGGCGAAACGGCTGAAAATCTGTCGCGGCTGCACGTTAAATGGCGCGTGCCGCGGATCCGGTGTCGCCGCTCGTCGGTTCGAATTGGATGCTGAAGAGACTCGAATCGGCATTCTGCCATCGTTGGAACGCCAGCCGGAAGGTGACGAACTGGCGATCGCGTAACACTCCGTGCCGGCGAACTTGGCCATGTCCACCTTGGCAAGCTGCCCGCCGGCTTCCGCGACTCCGAATGCCGTGCGGCGGAAGGGCCTGGGGACGACTAGGCATGCAATTTGTCTTCGAGACCTTCCTGGAGCAGCTTTCGGAAAGCGTCGATGAGACGGATTTCCGTGACGCGATGGCGCGTGCTGCCGCGGCATTCGATCTCGTCAAATTCGCCTATCTGTGCCTGCCGCCACGGGCGCCGGGAAAGCCAAGGCTGATCTCGAACTATCCGCCACGCTGGACCGCTCATTACCTGAGCAACCATTATCACGCCATCGATCCGGTGATCGCGCGGGCGCAGGGCGGCCAATGCCCGTTTCTGTGGGGGCTTCACTACAGCCGAACCGGGCTGTCGGATTTCGAGCAGAAGCTCTTCGACGAGGCGGCCGCATTCGGCATCCGCTGCGGTTTGACCATCCCGATCCTCGACAAGCGGGGCAACGTCGCCGCCATGAGCTTTGCCGCCGACGGGCTCAATCCGGCCCTCCTGCGGGTGACCGAGCGCTACCAAGAGGCATTTCGCTTCATGGCGACCTGCTTTCATATCTGCGTCCGCCGCAAGCTCTCGGCCGATCGGGTGGTCAACGGCGTGCAGCTGACGCCGCGCGAATATGAATGCCTGGAATGGGCCGCGCAGGGCAAATCCGCACGCGACATTGCCTCGATTGTTGGCATCAGGCGCCGCACCGCCTCCTTTCACCTGGAAAACGCCAGGAAGAAGCTTGGGCTGCGCACCCGCATGCAGGCCGTGGCGCAATTCTCAGCCGCCAGAACGGGTCTCGGCTGACCAGGCACCTGTACCGCTGTACAGGCTGCTTCGGCCTGACGCCTGGCCTCCAATGGCAGGGTCAATCCTGCCAGGAGGCCGATAATCATGCTGCAGCTCATTGCTCCCGAATGGTACGGCGACTTCGCCGACGAGCTCCACGAAATGCACCGTCTGCGCCACCGTGTCTTCAAGCAGCGGCTGGACTGGGACGTCGACACCAGCGGCGGCTACGAGATCGATCGCTTCGACGCGCTGAAACCACACTATCTGCTGCTGCGCGGCTCAATTGGCAGCGTCGACGGCTGCGTCCGCCTGCTTGCCTCGACCGGGCCGACCATGCTTGGCGATATCTTTCCGACCCTACTGGACGGACAGCCGACGCGGCAGGATCCAAGGATCTGGGAAAGCAGTCGTTTCGCGCTCGACCTGCCGCCGTCGGCCGCCAAGGGGGCAGGCGGCATCGCCGCCGGCACCTACGCGCTCTTCGCAGGCATGATCGAGTTCGGCCTGTGGCGAGGTCTGAGCCGCATCGTCACCGTCACCGACCTGCGCATGGAGCGCATCCTGCGCCGGGCCGATTGGCCGCTCGAGCGGCTCGGCGAGCCGCGCGCGATCGGCCCCACCAAAGCCCTGGCCGGCTACCTCGAGGTCTCAAGCGAACGCCTCGATGCCGTCCGCCGCAATGGCGGTCTTGCCGGTCCGGTGCTGTGGGCGCCGGTCAATCCACGGGGCCGCATGATGGCTTCGCTTCATGCTTCGGGCGGAGATACTTGATGAGCCCGGCAGAACCTGAAGCCGACCGGCCGGACTGGCGCGATGAGCGGTGCTATGACTACACCCTTGAGCTGACGCGGCGCGGCTGGGCCTGGGAATTCCTGCGGCGCAATCCGGCCTTCCGGCATGATCTGTCCCACGCATTGGAACGGGCCAGGTCTGTCGATCAGCGGCCGTCGCTCGACGTCATTTTATCCTCCGCCGACCTGTCGCGCTGGGGGCTTTTGTTTCGCGTCCTCGATCCACCATGACGCAGCCACGTTCTGGTGCCCGAGCCGATGCCCTCAGGTGTTGCCGGTCGTCGCCGAACAGGTGTCCTCCTCGCCGGCGATGCCGGCGTTCGAACCGGCGAGTCTTCCCTGCCGTGCGAGTGTGCTCAGGCTGGTTGACGGCACCCAGCATCTCCTGCTGCACAGCGCCAGCCGGCAGCTTCAGCTCGCCGTTTCGGGGTCGAGTATCCTCGGCCCCGTTCGGCTGCGCGCCGATGCGGTCTGGCCGGCCGGTGAGTGGCGGCAACGCCTCTGGGCGCTCAAATGCCTCAATAGTCTCGTTGCAGGGGGACGCTTGCCGAAAAGACTGTTTGCGCCGGAAGCGCGCGGTCGTCGCCTGCGCTTTGTTCTGCGGGCTCTTGACGGCTCAGTTGCGGGCGCCTCGTACCGAGACATCGCCGAAGCCCTGATTGGTCAGACGCGTGTGCGGGCCGACTGGACGGATCCGCGCGACCATCTGCGCGATCGCATCCGACGTGCCGTGGCACGGGCTCGCGTGCTCATGAATGGCGGATATCTCGACTTTCTTGCCTGACGTGTCTTGCGCCGTATAAGTGCGTCAGCTGGTGAACAGCTCCC
Source organism: Mesorhizobium album (assembly GCF_033977205.1). NCBI lineage: Bacteria > Pseudomonadati > Pseudomonadota > Alphaproteobacteria > Hyphomicrobiales > Phyllobacteriaceae > Mesorhizobium > Mesorhizobium album. The sequence goes on from NZ_JAVIIW010000016.1 coordinate 19,936, forward strand.
TGTAGCCCGTCGTTACCATCCAGTTCGCCCGGTCGAGATGGCTGCGGGCCGCATTGCGGGCCCGTTCTGGTTCGCGCTCCGGATCGATGCCGAGGATCAGATCGGCCATCTCCTCGTAGCTGGCGTCATCGGCGGCGGCATCCAGCAAGCGCATATATATGGTGAAGTGCTCCTTGTCGTAAGCCGTGAGGCTGTCCGACCATGGCGCTTCATCCGCTACCGGCACGGTCGAGTGAGGCTGCAACATCGCTGGTTCCATCTCCAAGAGCGGTCTCGCAAAACCCGTCCGCGAGTGGATTGAGACGCTTGGTGTGGAATACATATTATAGTTGATAAACTCAAGGAGCCTGATCCGCTGACTTCTCACGCATGGACATGCGTCAGATGGTCGGTCGGAATGTGATAAGGATCAGACTGAAGAAAGGTCTGACGCAGGAACAGCTCGCCGAAGTTTCCGGCTTCAGCCAGCAGTATATCAGCGGTCTGGAGAAGGGCCGCCGCAATCCGACGATCGTCACCATCTATGAACTGGCATTGGCGCTTGGCGTCAGCCACATGGATCTGGTTCGTCCCGACAACTAATCGATCTTGGCGTGCAAATTGCTGGGCACCTGCGCGCCTGAAGGCGCGCATCGGGTGCTCGTGAACCGAGCCCGCTTGTCTTCGCGTCGCTCAGGCGGTCTCGGCCATTCGGCTTCGCCCCCTGGCGCGGGCAGCCCTTGCGGGCTGTGCCGGTCGCCGCCCCAGGGCGGCGTTGTTTTTTGATTTGCCTTCCCGGCGGCGCGGTGTGGGCGGCTCTCCCTTCTAGGCCCGCCGCGGCGGCCCGCAACCCTTCGCTCGCGCTCCGGGTCCTCCACTTGCGTTCCGGTCCTTCGGATGCAGGCCACCTCTGACGGCGGGCCTTTCCGGTCGTTTTTCGCCGCCCACCCCGCTTTGCGGGGAAGGGCGCGGCGAGATTGGCGAGCGGAGATTTAATTATGCGCAAGACCGGCAAACATAGTGCTAGCGGAGAAGTTGGCGGCAAGAAGGGCGAGCCGCTTAAGCGCAGCCTTTATTCCGAGATCACAGACCGCATCATCGCCGATCTGGAGCGGGGTTGCGTGCCTTGGGTGAAGCCTTGGGGCAGCGCCAAGGCCAGCCTTGGCCTGCCGAAGAATGCCGCCACGGGACGCGGCTATTCCGGCATCAACATCCTGATCCTGTGGGGCGCGGTCATCGAACACGGCTATGCCGGCCAGAACTGGCTCACGTTCCGGCAGGCACTTTCCCTTGGCGGCAATGTCCGCAAAGGCGAGCACGGCACGACCATCGTGCATGCCGATCGCTTCATCCCGAAAAACGAGAAGGAACGCGCCAAGGCGGAAGATACCGAGCCGCAGGCGGTGCCGTTTCTCAAGCGCTTCACCGTCTTCAATGTCGCGCAGTGCGAGGGCCTGCCCGACGCGCTTTACAGCCAGCCCGAGCCGCTGCCCGAACGCCAGATCATCCCGCATGCCGAGGCGCTTGTTCGCAAAACCGGTGCCGATATCCGCATCGGCGGCGACCGCGCCTTTTACATGCCGTCTGCCGATTTTGTTCAACTGCCGCCGCAACCGGCGTTCTTCGAGCAGATCAACTATTACCGAACCTGCTTCCACGAGCTTGGCCACTGGACCGGGCACCCAACACGGCTTGCCCGTGACCTCTCCGGCTCGTTCGGCACCAAGGCCTATGCCCGCGAGGAACTGGTGGCCGAGATCACGGCTGCCTTTACCTGCTCGAGCCTCGGCATCGCGCCGACCGTACGTCACGCCGATTATATCGCTTCATGGCTCGAGGTGCTGCGCGAGGACAACCGCGCCATTTTCCGCGCTGCCAGCCTTGCCTCGAAAGCCGCCGATTTCCTGCTGGCCTTCCAGACGGATGCCGAAACCAAGATGCGGGGAGCGATCGCGGCATGAGCGCTCCCGATCCCGTTGCGCTGCACAGCGAGCCGACGCCGGACGCCGAGCAGATGCCCGTTCCCGATGTCCGTCCGGCCGACCTTCCTTCGCCCGCCGAAGCGGGCGTCGCGAAGGTGGGTCACCACCCGCGACCGGCTTGACCTTTTGATAGACGCGCCGATGCGCCCGCGCGCGGCGCAGGAAGACGCTCGATTTCGACCTCGTCGATGAAGCCAAACGAAACCAGCTCGACCTGTTCCGAGCCAGTGCGACCTGTTCTTACAAGGAGGCTTTGCCATGATCCTGATCACCGACGAATTGCGCGCCCGCCTGCTTGCCAATGGTGCCGCCAAAATCGAAACCGACCATGTTCCGGTCGTCAAACTGTTCAATCCGGTCGGCGCCGCGACTTGGCTTCTGAGCGAACTCGACGCCGACGGCGACACGCTGTTCGGGCTTTGCGATCTCGGCTTCGGTTACCCGGAACTCGGCAGCGTCAGCCTCGCCGAACTGCAAGCCGTCAAGGGACCGCTTGGCCTCGGCATCGAGCGCGATCTCTGTTTTCGTGCGCGATTTCCGCTCTCAGTCTATTCCGAAGCCGCGCGCCTTGCCGGGCACATTACCGAGGCCGAGCGGCTTTTGCGGCAGGCCGCCGCCGCTCTCGAAATCCCCACTCCCGAGCTTCCGCCAGACCGGGCGGAATGACCGCGCCGCCAGGCGCAAACGTCCCGCCGCTCGGCCTGCTGGCCTCGCGGTGGGGCTTTTAAAAGCCCAGACAAAGGAGAAAGACCCATGCAGCTTGCCCATATTTCCATCGACCAGTTGAGCGTTTCCGCCATCAACATGCGTCATTCAAGGCGCGCGCCAGACATATCCGACATCCTGCCGTCGGTCAGGGCGCGCGGCGTGCTCGTGCCGCTTCTGATCCGGCCCAATGGCACGCCGGACAGCTTCGAAATCGTCGCCGGGCGGCGGCGCTATTTCGCAGCCAAAACGGTCGCCGACGAGCGCGGCGAGGCCGAACCGCTGCCCTGCGCCATCATGGAAGAAGGCGACGATGCCGATGCGCTGGAGGCCTCGCTCATCGAGAACATCGCCCGCCTCGACCCTGATGAAGTCTCGCAGTGGGAGACCTTTACGCGGCTGATCAAGGAGGGGAGGGGCATCGCCGACATTGCCGCCACCTTCGGCCTCACCGAGCCTCAGGTGAAGCGCATTCTGGCGCTCGGCGACCTGTTGCCGAAGATACGCGAAGCCTATCGCCGCGAGGAGATCGACACCGAAACGGTGCGGCATCTCACCATGGCTTCCAAGGCGCAGCAGAAGGACTGGCTCGCGCTTTATGCCGACCCCGATCAATATGCGCCACGCGGCTGGCAATTGAAGCAATGGCTGTTCGGCGGCCAGTCGATTTCGACCAAGGTGGCGCTGTTTCCAATCGAGGACTATCCCGGCCTGATCGTCTCCGACCTGTTCGGCGAGGACAGCTATTTCGCCGATGCCGACCTGTTCTGGCAAAAGCAGAACGAGGGCATTGCCGCCAGGCGCGAGGCCTATCTGGAAGCCGGTTGGATCGACGTGGTCGCGCTCGAACCGGGCCAGTATTTCCATTCGTGGGACTACGAAAAGACGCCGAAGAAGAAGGGCGGCAAGGTGATCATCACCGTCTCGCAGCGCGGCGAGGTGGAATGTCATGAGGGCTACCTGTCGCGCAAGGAAGCCCGCCGCGTCCGCGCAGAAGGCGACTTTGGTGAGGAAGCCGAACCGCGTGCCAAACCGTCGCGTCCCGAGTTGAGCGGGCCGATGCAGAACTATGTCGATCTCCATCGTCACGCCGCCGTGCGCGCCAGTCTGCTCGATCATCCGGGCATCGCTCTGCGCCTGATGGTGGCGCATGCGATTGTCGGCTCGAGCCTGTGGGCGGTACGCCCCGAACCGCAGCGCGCGGCCAACGAAACGGTGGCCGCCAGCATCGCCGCTTGCAAGGCCGAAGCGGCGTTTGCCGAGAAGCAACGCGAGGTTCTGACCCTGCTCGGTTGTGTCGATGAGGATGGTCCGGTGACCAGTGGCAATGGCGACGACTTTGCGCTGGCCAGCGTCTTCGCCCGTCTGCTGGCACTCCCACACGACGATGTCCTGCGCGTTCTGGCGCTGGTCATGGCCGAGACGCTTTGCGCGGGCAGCGCGATTGTCGAAGCGCTCGGCAATCATCTTGGCCTCGATATGCGCGGCCATTGGCAGGCCGACGATGCCTTCTTCGAGCTGTTGCGCGACAGGCAAGTCGCCACCGAAATCCTCGCCGATGTCGGCGGCAGGCTCGTCGCCGATGGCAATTCTTCGCAGAAGCTGAAGACGCAAAAGAAGATCATTCGCGACTTCCTTTGCGGCGAGAACGGCAGGCAAAAAGTCGACGACTGGCTGCCGCGCTGGATGGCATTCCCGGTGTCGAGCTACACGGACCGTGGTGGTTTCCGCACCGCCGATCAGTGGGCGAAGGTCCAGACGCTGTTCATGTCGGAATGATCCTCGCATGGCGGGCGGCGACGTTTTCTGGCGTCGCCGCTCGTGCGCCAACCGGGCAGCATTTATCGCTCGGCAAAGTCTCCTGTAGACCGCAGCGCCGGTCCGGTTTCAGCCGCGCGCACCGGTCGACGGGCTTTCGAAAACACCCGGCCCGCTGGTGGCAATCTGGCGCTTTGTGCCTGGTACGATAGCGCTGGCACGGCGCTGGAGCGTCCGCAAACCTGTCCTCGGCCAACTTCTGCCTGGCTACCGCGACCGCGTCTTCGCGACATCTCCTTTTGCTCGTGCGAGCACCATTCCCCTGCCGCTGGCTTGATGACCTATGGGCGGATCCGGCCCGCCCGAAACCCTCGGCCAGCAGCTTTTTTCCCCGCCGCCTGCGGCGGCTCCTCGCGCCCGCTTCGCTTCAAAAAAGCTGCCCGCTCGGGTCCTCCGCTGCCGCTGCGGCCCTCCGGGTTCAGCCGGCCCGGACGCGCCCATCACGGTCCGCCATCGCAGGGGAATGGTCCCCGGCGACAAGCAAAAAGGAGACTTTCAGATGACCGCGATCGGATACGTTACCAAGCAGGACAATGGCGGCTACAAAGGCCAGCTCAAGACGCTCAGCGTCCGCGCCGACATCGCCATCGTGCCCAACCAGTCAAAGAGCGCCGACACCCATCCCGACTTTAGGGTGCTGACCCAAGGCGTCGAGGTCGGTGCCGGCTGGATCAGGATCGGCGAGGCATCCGGCAAGGACTATGTGAGCCTGTCGATCGCAGCACCGGAGTTCGGCCCGAGAAAACTCTACGCCAATCTCGGCCGCGCCGCCGGCCAGGATGACGACGACACCTTCGCCATCATCTGGAACCCGGCCGACTGACGCAACAGGCCCCCGCGCCACCGGCGCGGGGGCTCTTTCAGCCGAACTGAGCCAGCCCGAGGGGCGGCGAAAACTCGCCGTTGACTCTTCGCCCGTCCCGCAAGCGCTTTTCCTTGCCGATCCTCCCACCGTCTTCAGCCGACGAAACGAGGATCATCATGGACGACGAAAACGAACGCGCCGCCCGCGCCAAGAAGGGCAGTCCGTTCCTCAACACCGCGCAGGCCGCTTTCTATGTCGGGCTCTCTCAGCGGACTTTGGAAAAGATGCGGCTCAAGGGCGGCGGCCCGCAATTTCGCAAGCACGGCCGCTTCGTCCGCTACCACATCGACGAGCTCGACGCCTGGTCGAAAGGCCAGCCGAAGGGCTTTGACGCCGATGACAATCGCGCAGGCCAGCCATGATCGCGCGGCCTTCTCTTCATCTGATCGGCAGCCGGTTGCGGCGCGTTCGCGCGCGCAAGATGCTTGCCGCGGCATGCATCGGCCTTGGCCTGATCGGCTTCACCGCTTTCGTCAAGCCGACGCCCGTACTGGTCTGGAATGCCTCGGCCAGCGCGCCAATTGGGCTCTATGGCCTTGGCCTTGGTGCCGCTCGCGCCGGCGATTTCGTGCTTGTCCGCTTGCCCAAAATGGCCGCTCACCTCGCCGACCAACGCGGCTATCTGCCTCGCAACGTGCCGCTGGTGAAGCGTATCGCCGCACTGCCGCACGAGCATGTCTGCGCCTTCAATGACGCCATCATCATCGGCGGCGAGATCGTGGCACGCCGCGTTCCGGTCGACACGCAAGGCCGAACCTTGCCTTGGTGGAACGAATGCCGGGCACTCGCCGGCGACGAAGTTTTCCTGATCAATGGCGAGGCTCCCGGCTCCTTCGACAGCCGGTATTTCGGGCCGGTGCCGGCCGCCAATATCGTTGGGAGGCTCGTGCCGCTATGGACCGAGTGACCCTCCTGATTTTGGGCATGGTGTCGATTGCACCATGCGCCTGTTCCGCCGCGACCGGCGCACAGCCGGCCGCCATCTCCCAAGGTCCGCTACTGGCAAGATGGCAAGAGTTCGTTGCCGAGGCAAGCCAGCGCTTCAGTGTTCCACAGTCCTGGATTTATGCCGTCATGGATGCCGAAAGCCGTGGGCAGACCATGCTCAACGGTCGGCCGATCACTTCACGAGCCGGTGCGATTGGGCTGATGCAGGTGATGCCCGACACCTATGAGGAACTGCACGTCGAGCATGATCTCGGAGCCGACCCGCACGATCCGCGCGACAATATTCTGGCCGGTACAGCCTATCTGCGCGCCATGTATGATCGCTTCGGCTTTCCTGGGCTGTTCGCAGCCTACAACGCCGGGCCGGATCGATATAAGGCGCATCTGGAACGCGGCAAGCCGCTGCCGAGAGAGACAGTTTTGTATCTCGAACAGCTTAAGGCGGCGGGTGTTTCGGCGGCCGACATGGATCAGTTCAAGCGCAAATCTCGACCGCCAAAAGCGCCGAAAATCTCCTTAGGGCGCGAATTGTTTTTCCTGAGGGACGGCGTTTCGGCGGGCGGTTCGAGTGGCGGAATTCTGGTGCCGCTCGGGTCTCAGCCAAGTGGGTCAGCGCGGCCGGACGGCAGATGAGGGCAAGGTGCTGGGCGGGGCGGGTGGGGGCACGCTATTGGCCCCGGTCGGGGCGGTAGGTTATCTCTCTCTGACTGCCCATTGTGGCACCGCCTCTGCGGCGTCAAGGACGAGCGGTCCCCCCAATTTTGCCGCCGGACGCTGAAGCGTCCGACGACCAAATCGGCTCCGGCCGCACGCCGCCTTGCGGTCGCTAAAGCGATCCTTGACCCCCTCGATGCGCCGGTGCGGGCCCCTTCCGTCAGAGAACGAAAGGAGATTTTCATGACACATCGCAAAATCGTCAGCATCGACGGCGGCAGTGCAGAATATTGGCGGCAGCGCAAGCTGGGCTTCCTGCTCATCCATGAGGCCGAGTGGGCGCTTTCGCGCCTGAATCGGGCGCCGATGTACCTCCACGGCGGCTATGACGAGAACGGCGACGTCATCGCCATCGAAAACCTGCGGCCATATGCCGACATGGAGGACGCGATCCGGGCGATCGAGGCGAACGAGACGGCCCTCAGCATCCTGGTCGCGCAACGCCGCACCAAGATCGGCGACCATGAGGTCAAGGCAATGATCCGGGAGCTTAAGGATCGGGACCGCGACTAAAGTCGAGACGAGAGACGGCATCCGCCGCCTCTCGTCCTATGTCGCCACCGCGAAATTCCGATCGCGCGGCCGCATCTCGGCGGCCCGTCGCCCGCCGTTAGGCGCCGAGCTCGAAGTAGCGCATGGACCACCGGAGGCAACAATCCGCCCGTGAGCTTGGCTTATGTACGACTGAAATGAATCATGCCGTCTTTACTACGATGGAGTTGGAATTGAGCAATTGATATTGATGAATTATTGCAGGTTGATGGGGTGTCTAATTGGTAGGCAAGATAAAGGTACCGCCTCCATGAGGCGGTCAAGTGTTTGTCTGCACATTGTTTTCCCAGGAGGCACCCTGCGGCGCCAAGAGGCCGCGGGGCGCAAGTCTGGTGATTTTGCTGCAGTGTTTCGGGAGGCTGGCGTGAAAGACGACGAGTTCAAGCCAAGGCTCGGCAAAATCGGGTCGCGAGGCTCGAGAGCATGGCAGCGGTTCGCCAATCAACTTCGGGCCGCTATCAACCGAGCCGGTGGCAAGTCTTGGCGCGGCAGTCATTTCACTGGAAGCCGGGAAGGGCGCGGCGGAGCGGCCGCCGCGCTGCTGAAATCCCGTGATCGCTATGCCGCCTTTCGCCAGCGACGGGTTGTGATCAAGGCGCGGGTGGTCAAGCTGGCCGGCAAGGGTGTTGACGGCGCGCGCGCACACCTGCGCTACCTCCAGCGCGACGGCGTTACCCGGCAAGGCGAGCCTGGCCAACTCTATGGTGCCGACAAAGATCGGGTCGATGGCAAGGCGTTCATCAATGGTGCCGACGGTGACCGGCATCAGTTCCGCTTCATCGTCGCAGCCGAAGACGGCTTCGAGTATGACGATCTAAAGCCGCTCACGCGGCGCCTCATGGCGCAGATGGAGGAAGATCTCGGCACGAAGCTCGACTGGGTTGCCGTCGACCATTTCAACACCGGCCATCCGCATACGCATATCATCGTCCGAGGGAAGGACGACCGCGGCGAGAATCTTGTCATCGCACCCGACTACATCTCCTCTGGTTTGCGAGAGCGCGCGGCTGAGCTGGTCAGCCTCGACCTCGGTCCACGCACCGACCGGGAGATCGAGCAGCGCCTGCGCCATGAGATGGAACAGGAGCGTTTCACCAGCATCGACCGGCAGCTGCTTCGAATGCGCGATGACGATGGGCTTGTTTCGGCGGCCAGCGGCGACGCTTTTCGCCAGACGTTGCACCAAGGCCGCCTGCGAAAGCTCGAGCGGATGGATCTTGCAGCGGAGATCGGCTCCGGCCGCTGGCGCCTGGACGATGAGCTCGAAGCAACGCTGCGTCGGTTGGGCGAGCGCGGCGATATCATCAAGACCATGCATCGCGCGCTGGCGAGCAAGGGACTCGCGCGCAGTGCAGCCGATTGTTTGGTCTACGATGCGGGACAGAATGCCAAACCTGTGGTCGGCCGCATTGTCGCACGAGGGCTGAGCGACGAGATCAATGACAGGCACTATCTCATCGTCGACGGCGTGGACGGCAAAAGCCACTACATCGACATCGGCAAAGGCGAGGCCACCGAGCCGATGCCTGACGGCTGCATCGTTCGTGTCATGCCGCGAAGCACGGAGCCCAGACAAGTTGACCGGAGCATTGTCGGGATCGCTGCAGCGAATGGCGGGCGCTACAACGTCGATATTCATCTGAGGCAGGACCCTTCCGCTACCGAACGCTTTGCCGAGACGCATGTCCGGCGGCTGGAAGCGATCCGGCGAGCCGCCGGCGGCTTGGAGCGCCAGCCGGACGGAACCTGGATCATCGCGCCGGATCATCTCGATCGTGTTGCGGAATACGAGCGCGATCGCGCGAAGGCGGAGCCAGTCCTGGTCGATAAGGTCTCATCGCTGCCGCTGGAGAAGCAAGTCAGTTTCGACGGTGCCACCTGGCTCGACCGGGAACTGGTTTCCGACAAACTCGAAGGGTCGCGCAACTCTGGATTTGGCCGCGAGTTACGAGAGGCGCAAGCCCGCCGGCGGCAGTGGCTGATTGCTCAAGGACTCGCGCACGAAGAGCAGGACCGGATCGTCTATCGCGCCAACATGATTTCTATATTGCGCCAGCGTGAGCTGAACCGCGTTGCTGGTCAGCTCTCGGACGAACTCGGGCTCTCCTATTTCGAAGCAAAGCCTGGAGATCGACTGGAAGGCAAGATGCTCCGATCGATCGAGCTCGCTAGCGGGAAATACGCCGTCATCGAAAAGTCGCGTGAGTTCACTCTCGTGCCGTGGCGGCCAGTGCTTGACCGACATGTAGGCAAGGAGGTCTCCGGGATCATGAGCGGGGAGGGGATTTCATGGACCATCGGTCGACAAAGGAGCGGACCGAGTGTTTCGTGACTTGGTTGGACGGAGTCGCCGCTGGCGTTTGGTCCAAGAGGTTGCAGTCGACGACAGAAGTTAGCCGACAAATCTAATTAGGCCGAAGCTTATGGTGAGGTAAGCGACTGATAAGGCAACATTATCATTCGTTTTAGTCGCGCGACAGGCTGTGCGTTTTGATGCGAAAATCATGGCGAAAAGCGCACGTGAGCTTTACCCTCCAAACACATGATTCGCCTCGATCCCGCGACCGCCAATCCCGCTCCGCCGCCGACTATCCCGGCCTGGGCGCTCGCGGCCAATGGTGCCATGCATGACGCAGACGCCGCCTTCCGGGCCGGCGCCGCGCTGGCTTCGCTCGACAGCCTCGCCCGCGCGCAGCCTGCCTGGTCCGGCGCCTGGCGCCAGCGGCTGGCGCTTCGCTGTGCTGCCGCGAGCATGCGGCTCACAGGCCGAGCCGAGGACGCGGCCGCCTTGCGCGATGCTTGGCAGCTTTGCCCGCCCGGCGCCGATCCCGGTCCCGCAGGCGCCATTTTTGGGACCTGGCGCCAGCTGGCGCTGCAGCCGCCGGCGGTCAGCGCCGATCGGCTGGCAAAGGTGGCCGAGATGCTCGGGCTCGCCTGGGATGAAGAGGCGCTCGCCGACCTCTGCACGCAGATCGAGGACGTGGCGGCCGCGGGGCGGCCTGCGCCGTTCGCCGCGGCGGCAATCGCCACCCGAGTCGTCTCCATCCGGCCGGATGCCGAGCTTCTTGCCTGGTGGCTCGCCGACTTGGTGCTGGCGCAAAGTCTGCGCTGGCCACAATCGCTGCCGCTGTTGATGGCGCAAGCTTTTGGCCCGGCCTTCCGAACCGAGGCCGGCGGCGGCAAGCGCATTCGACCCGGGGACAAAGGTTTTGAACGCTCGGTGTGCGTCGCCCTGGTTCAAGCAACAATCGATGCCTGCCGGCTGGCGGCGGAGCTGTCGCGCCGCGCTGAAAAACTCCTGGCGGTGGCGCCAAAGCTGCGCGCCAAGGCCGCCGGCGACGTGATCTTTTTGCTGCTCAATGAAGATGCCGTTAGGGGCTCGCTGACGACCAAAAAACTGTCGCGTTTTGCGGCGCGACGGCTGTTCGAACGGCTGCAGCAACTGGATGCCGTGCGCGAGCTGTCGGGCCGCACCAGCTTCCGGCTGTTTGGGCTGTAGCGATGAGCCAAGCTTCCGTTCGCCGCAAGCCAAACGAGCAGCCGGCGCTGCTGGACACCGAGCTCGAGCACCTGCCGCCGGAACTGCGCTGGCGCGAGTGGATGGGGCGCGTCGAAGCGGTGATCTTCGCGGCCAGCGAACCGGTGCCGCGCGACGTTCTGGCGCGCGTCGTCGGCAAAAGCTGCAATCTCGACCTGGTCATCGACGACATTCGAGCCGAGCTCGCCGGCCGCCCTTATGAGCTGGTGTCAGTCGCCGGCGGCTGGCAGCACCGACCAAGAAGGTTTTTGGCGACGCCATCCGTTCCGCCTTCGGCGCACCCGCGGGGCAGGGGACAAAAGAACTGTCGCAGTCGGAGGCTCTTGTCCTCATGTGCATCGCCTATTTCCAGCCGATCACGCGCGGCGAGCTTGTCTTCCTTCTTCGGCAAGGAGGTTTCGCGCGATCTGATCGGCGTGCTCCGCGCGCAGGATCTGATCGCCTCGGGCCCGCGCAGCCCGCAGCCGGGCGCGCCCTACACCTATGTGACGACCAAAACCTTCCTGTCGCAGTTCGGGCTCGACACGCTGCGCCAGCTGCCGGATTTCGAGGCGCTCGAGGACGCAGGGCTGCTGTCGAAGGACAAGCTGCTGGCCGGTGGTATTCCAGCCGGGTTGGCTGACGGGGAGGGCGAGGACGATGTCGTTGAGGAGCAGGTGCCGTAAGCGGGGCGTTTTCGCCTTGCGGCCAGAGAGAGGGGCGATCACTCAGGACCAGGAGGACTGGTCGTGCGGCAGCCGGTGATCGGGGTCGTGAACCGTGACATGATCGCCGTCGACAAGATTGGCCGGAAAGATCACTAGGTTGGTGCCGCCGGCATGACGCAGCGACGGGAACAGGATGCCGCGAAGCCCGGCCGTGATGATCAGGTCGGCGAGCTTCCACGATGGCGGGATTTTCTTGTCGATGCGGGCGATCTGCCGCCAGGCGCAATCCCATTCCTGCCAGGCGCCGTCCCAGCTGTCCGGGTCGAATCCCTGCGAAAGGTCGGCCACTTCGGCGAGCGTGATCTCGTAAGCCGCAAGGGTGGCCGGCGGGGTGATGCTGGCGCCCTGCCTGTATTCATCGAGCGCCGCCTGGGCCGAACTGGGACAGGTAAAGCGCTTCGACGCCGGGCCGATTGAAGCGCCCGCCGTCAATCGCCGCGCCTGCACCACTGGTGGGCAGGAAGGCCCATTTCGGTGTCAGATAGCGATGGAAGATCTCGTCCGGCCCGACGCGGGTGACCTTCACCCGCGCGCCCCGTTCTCGAGATCCCGAATGAAGGCCAGGACTGCTTCGGCCTTACCGTCGGCGACGAGCTCGGCCGCCGTGCGATGGCCATAGTCGGCGATCGGTTCGTTGCGATACCAGTAGATCGCCTTGTCGACGTCGCCGGTGAGCTCGGTCGCAGCCGAGATTACTTTCACCAGCTCGCGCATCCGGCCCTGCAGGCGTTCCGATGCGGGGTTGCTAAGCGTGTTGCGGTGGACGCCGGTCAACTGCGCCAGATTGGCCACTTTCACGCCAAGCGCCTGCGACAGGCGCTTCGGCGAAATATAGGGCGTACGTGGCTCCTGCAGACTATCGACAAAGCCGGAGACCATCGCATTGTGAGTTAGCAGCGTCATGACGAAACCTCGGAATTCATCATGCACAATATATGCACACAAAAACGCATATCAAGCGCCTCTCAGTTCGGCGTATTTTTCTAGGGGTGTGGCGGAAAGTCGGTTTTGGGGCCGTCAAGCAACCGGCAGCTTTCGCGCGAGACAGGTCAGTGCGGGCATTCCTAGTGCTGCCTGGCGACGGCATTTCTCGTATACAACTGCAGCGACCAAGCCATCATCGCCACGCGTTAGCAACTCGTGGACATGAAATGGACGTGATCGCCTAGTCCGCGAAAGGATGATCCGTTGTGTGTCACTCCAGTAGCGATTCTGGGCCAGACGGCCGATGAGGAGCGCGCCGCTACGATCCTCCACCATCATCTCTGTCGCCGCCGTGGCATCGGCAAAAGCGAGCAGCCCTTCCCAATCCTGTTCGACACCAACGTCAGGCGCCTTAGTCCCCGTATGCAACAGAAGTCCCAGCCAAGGTGACGTCGGACGATCAGACGTTGCATCGCTGCGCGCCAAGCAGCAAGACCGTCTGCACTGCGGTCGGCCACCATGCCGAAATGTTCCAGCACGATCATCGTGTCCGGAAACGCCCTCGCGAGTGCCAGCGCCATGTCCATCTGCGGCCAGTAGAGCTGAAGGTCGAAACTCAAGCCGAGGGGCGCAAGGCGGGCAAAGCCTCGTCGCCATTGCGCGCTTTCCATCAGATCGGGGGCCGGCGCGCTGCAAAGGTGTGGCTCGTCGTGCCAATTCAAGATCTGGCGGATACCGCGCACGCGCGGAAAGCCGGCATGGGCTTCCAGAAGGCGTTCGACACCAGGTGTAGACAGATCGGCATAGGCAACGATTGCGTCCGGCATGCCCTCCTGCCTGGCCAATGCGCTGAGCCAGCGTGTCTCATCGAGCGGATCGTGCGGATTGCGGCCATTCTGGACGTGGACTGTCTTGACGATACCGAGGTCTTCCATATCGCGACGGTAGTCGGCCGGAAGGTAGTCGCGGCGGATTGGTCCGAGGTCCCCTTCCAATGGCTGGGGCCGGTCGGAATCGAGCCAAGGATAGGCGGCATCGGAGAGGCTTTGGAAATGCTGGTGCGTATCGACGATCGCCCAGCTTTCTTCGATGGATGTCATCCGCGCTTTCTTGTCCACTGGTCGGCGAAGACAGCGAGGATAACGACCGCCCCCGACGCCACGTATTGCCAGAACGATGGCACGTTCATCAGTGTCAGCCCGTTCTGCAGGGCGCCCAGCGTCAGCGCGCCGATAAGCGATCCCAGCGGATTGCCCACCCCGCCGAACAGGCTCGCGCCGCCGATGACCGCCGATCCAATCGCCTGCAGTTCGAAGCCGCTGCCGCCGATCGGCTCGGCGGCGCCGATGCGCGCGATCAGCACAAAGCCGGCAAGGCTCGAAAGCACTCCGGAGATCGTATAGACCGTGACCTTCACCCTCTCGACGTTGACGCCCGACAGTCTCGCCGCCTCCTCGTTGCCGCCGATGGCGATGATCTGTTCGCCGAGCGCGGTGTAGCGGACGAGCAGAAAGGCGAGCGCGGCAACCGCCAGCGCCAGCAGTACGGGAGTCGGGATATCGAGCAGCCGTCCGGCGAAGATGGCGCGGAACTCCTTGGATAGTCCATAAATCGGCTGGCCATCGGTGTAGATCAGCGCGGCGCCCCTGTAGATGCTGAGCGTGCCGAGCGTGACGATGAAGTCGGGCAGTTTGACCTTGGCAATCAGCAGCCCGTTAAGAAGGCCGCAAATAAGCCCGACCAGGAGTCCCGCGCCGACACCCACCAGAAGTCCATGCGAGAGCATGTCCGCCGCCACCATGCTGGACAGCCCGACCACCGATCCCACCGATAGATCAATGCCCTTGGTCATGATGACGAGCGTCATGCCCACCGCGATCACGGCGTTGATCGACGACTGGAGCATGATGTCGATGAGGTTCGACGGCTGGTAGAAGGTGGTGTTCAGCACCGAGAACACCACGAACAGCGTCACGCAGCCGATCGCCACACTCGCCTTGCGCAACGCATCGCCACGCCTCGAGCTCGCGAGGGGCTTTTTCTCGGCCGCATCCGTCCGGGGCAGGGAACTCAGTTCGGTCACGAATTGTCCTCTCTGGCAGCGAGCTCGATCAGCCGCTCCTCGGTCAGGGCGGCGTCGTTGGCAACAATGGTGTGCAGGCGCCCGCCACTCACGATGCCGATGCGGTGGCAGATAAGCAGGAGCTCAGGCAGCTCAGAAGACACCACCAGCAGCGCCGCCCCATCGGCTGCAAGACGGCGCAGCAGCGCATAGATCTCCGCCTTGGCGCCGACATCAATCCCGCGCGTCGGTTCATCGAAGAGGAACACGCGCGCGCCGGTCGCGAGCCAGCGGGCGATGACAACCTTCTGCTGATTGCCGCCCGACAGGTTGCGCATCTCGGTGCTGATCGAGGCCGGACGGACGTGCAGCTCATCGACATAGCGTTTGACCGAGCGCCGCCGTTCCGAGCCCTTGATCACGCCAAGGGACGTGAAGCGGTCATGGTTGCCAAGGCCGAAATTGCGCTCGACATCCATCATGGGAACGATCGCATGACCTCTTCGGTCCTCGGGGATCAAGGCGATGCCGGCCCGCATGGCATCCGCTGGGGTGCCTGGCGTGACAGGTGCGCCAGCGACGACGATTTCTCCAGCCGACACTTCGTCGATGCCGAAACAGGCGCGCAGAATAGCGGAGCGCCCGGAGCCGACGAGGCCCGACAACCCGACGATCTCTCCTGCTTTGATGGATAGGTTGACATCGCGCACGCGGGAGCTCGATAGGCCGCGCAATTCCAGCAACGCGTTGGTTTGAACCTGCGCCGGTTTTTCGGCGCTCATTTCGCGCGACAGCTCGCGGCCGGCGATCAACTCGTTCAGCCTGGCTTCGGAATAGTCGCCGATCGGACCGGAGGCAACGACCTCGCCGTCGCGCAGGATCGTCACATGATCGGCTATGGCCCGGATTTCTTTCATCCGATGCGAGATGTAGACGATCGCCTTGCCTGCCGCCTTAAGGCGCCGAATTACGCCGAACAAGCTGTCCTGCTCCGCCGGCGTCAGGCTGGACGTTGGCTCGTCGAAGGCGATGATGCGCCCGCCACGGGCGAGTGTGCGGCTGATCTCCACCAATTGTCTGTCGGCCATGCCGAGTGCGGAAACGGGCGTGGCGATGTCGAGGTGGGGAGCGAGATCGTCGAGGATCGCTCGCGCCTCGCGACGGAAATCGGCGCGAGGAACAAGCTTCAAACCTCGTGTCCGGCCGAGGAAAATGTTCTGGGCAACGTCGAGCTGCGGCACCAGGCTGAGCTCCTGACTGACGAGGCCGATGCCCATGGCCAGCGCACTGCGCGGCCCATCGATACGCACGACACCAAGCGGGTCTAGCGCGATTTCGCCTTGGTCCGGCTGCACGATGCCGAACATGACCTTCATCAGCGTTGACTTACCGGCGCCGTTCTCTCCCAGAAGGGCGTGAACCTCACCTCCGCGCAGATCGAGATCGACGCCTTTCAGCGCCTGGACGCCGGCGAAGCGCTTGGCGATGCCGGTCATCCGAAGTGCGGGAGGACGGCTTTCGCCGTCCTCTGCCTGGGAGAATGCTTTAAGCAACGCCAGTGCCTCAGTTGGTCTTGGGATCGGGAAAATCTTTGACGTTGTCCTTGGTGATGACAGCCTGGGGCGACAGGATCCACTGCGGAATAGGCTGGCAGCCGAGAAGACGGAGCGCCATCTGCACGCCAAGCTGGCCTTCCTCAAAGGGGAACTCCGCGACCGTGGCGCGCATCTCGCCGGCGCCGACCGACTTCTTGGCTTCGCGGATACCGTCAGTGCCGACCACCGCGACCTTTTCGAGACTACTGCCACCGGTCACGGCTTCAACCACGCCGAGCGCCATGCCGTCATTGTTGGCATAGATGCCGGCCAGGTCGGGCGTTTGACGCAGGATATTCGAGGTCGCGTTAAGCGCCGTTAGCCGGTCCCAATTACCGGGCTGGCTCGCGACGAGTTCAAGATTGGGATATTTCTTGAGCTCTTCCTTGAAGCCCTGGATGCGCAGGCGCGCATTGGGAGAACCAGCGGCGCCCTCGATCTGCGCGACCTTGCCGCCGTTGGGATGAGTCTGGTGCAGGAAGGTAGCCGCCTTGGCGCCGATGGCGACCTGGTCGGTGCCGATATAGGTGCTGGCGCCTTCGGTTCGCGCATCGTCGATGATGATGGTGGGAACGTTGGCGGCGCGTGCCGCTTCGATCACGGGCGCCAGATTGGAATCGGACTGCGGTGAAAGCAGCAGCGCATCAGGCTTCTGCGACAGCACCGTCTGCGCGAGGTTGAGCTGCTCGATCATCGAGCTCTCATCTTTGGCGGCTTGCACGTCGACGCTGATCTTGTATTTCGCGGCCTCCGCCTTCGCGCCGGCTGCGACGTCCTGCCAGAATTCGTTGATGAGCGTCTTGGTCACGTAGGCGAAATGCAGCTCCTTCTTGGGCGCAGGCACCGCGCCGAATTCCTTCTCGAGGGCCGTCGATTCGATCTTGTCCATCTTGGCCGTCGGATAGGCCGGGCAGCTGTCGTCGGCGAATGCAGGGACCGCGCCGAAAAGCGCGATTGCCGTCGAGGCGGCGAATATGCCGCTGATGCGTAACTTCATTGAAATTCCTCCCGTTGGGTGCCGGATCAAATCCGGCGCATCCTCTTGCCTAAGACTCGAGCGCTGAGGGGCGCATCACAGCACGCCTCCACGCGCTCCGGCTGTTCACGACTTCACCGTGTTGCAGCAAGTTGAAAACTAGAGCATGCCATCTGTTAGATACAAATTAGAAGCCCTATTCGATTCTTTAGCCAGGCTTAAAGAAAAATGGTATGGCAAGGGAGATCCTTGCGCGTTGGATAAGAGATGCAGATACCGGTCAAGGCCATTTGGGTCTTTCATGCCGCCGCCCAGGCGGGCAGCATTTCGCGCGCTGCAGAGGAGTTCGGGGTGACGCCTTCGGCCGTCACCCAGCAGATCCAAGCGCTTGAGGTTCAACTCGGCGTCAGCCTGCTGACAAAGATGGGCCGGCGCGTGGTTCTGACAGAAGCGGGTGAGCGCTACTACGCTACCATCACCGACGAGATCGAGCGCATAACCGAGGCCACGAGCACGATCCGCGGCTACCGCTCGGTGACGATGCTGACGGTGCGGGCCACGCCGACGCTCTCCAACAAATGGCTGTTGCCTCGCCTTGCCAATTTTCTCGATCGGAATCCGGAACTTGAGATCCGCCTTGACGGCACGAACGAGCCGACTGACTTCAACCGCGAGCTCGTTGATCTTGAAATAAGGCACGGAGACGGCCGCTGGCCGGGCCTTTTTGTCGAGGGAATGGCCGAGGAGACCTTCATTCCGGCTTGTGCGCCGGCGCTTGCCGCTGAAGCCAGCCTGAAGGTCGAGGACCTGACCCGTTTCAGGCTCATTCATTCCGTGAAGTCGCAGGCGCAATGGCCGGCCTGGTTCAAGCTCGCCGGCGCGCAGCCGGCCAATAGATGGCGACGGGTCCTGTTTGACCGCTCCCACATGGCCATCGACGCGGCGTTGGACGGAATGGGGATAGCTCTGGAGAGCAGCATGATGATGGAGCGGGAGCTGCGCGAAGGTCGGCTTGTCTGTCCCGTACCCGATCCGCCGTCGTTGCGCATTGTGACCCAGTGGATCGTCTGCCCGCGTGATCATCTGCGGCAGAAGAAGGTTCGGATTTTCCTGGATTGGCTACGGGCGGAACGAGACGGGACGAAGGCTCAGTAATCGCCATCGCAAGCTCGGTGATCGGCGATGCGTCAGTTTTTCGATTGCTTGATTACTTCACGGCTTTCTGTATTTGTGTGAAAAATCCTGAAAGCCGGAAGGTCGTCATGCTGTCTCGTTTCGCCACTCGATTGAACTCGTTCGCATCGGCGCCGCACCTTCAATGGCCGGACCTCGTCGGCAAGCCGACGATGATGCAGATGGCGGAGCGCGCCGCGACCGTCAGCGGCCTGACCGACCTCGATCTGAATTTTCCCGACCATGTTTCCGGGGAGCCCGAGAGCATTGCCCGGCGTATCGGCGACCTAGGGCTATCCATCAACGGCCTTGCCATGCGCTACTACACCAATCCGGCGTTCAAGCGCGGAGCCTTCACCAACCCGGAGGCATCGGTAAGGCGCGAGGCCATCGACCTGACCAAGCGCGGCATTGACGCCGTGCGCGCCATGGGGACAGATTTGATGACCATCTGGCTCGGCCAGGATGGGTTCGACTACAATTTCCAGCTGGATTATGGCCAGGTCTGGGATTGGGAGATAGCCGGGATACGGGAAGTTGCCGCGCATGATCCCGATTGCCGCATCAGCATCGAGTATAAGCCTGATGAGCCTCGCGCCCAGTCCTTGCTGCGGGACGCGGCGACGACGCTGCTTGCCATTAGTGAGGTCGGCCTGGCCAATCTCGGGGTGACGATCGATTTCGCGCACGCGCTTTACGCCGGCGAGCAACCCGCGCTCGTCGCCCATCTGATCCACCGCCGCAGCCGGCTACTAGGAGTCCATCTCAACGACGGCTATGCCAAGCGCGATGACGGGTTGATGGTAGGCGCGGTGCATCTGCGCTCCACCCTTGAGCTGCTTCACCAGATTCGCCGGGACGGATTTGACGGCGCACTCTACTTCGATACCTTTCCCGACACGAGCGGCCTCGACCCGGTCGCGGAATGCGAGGCCAACATCGCAACCGTGCGGCGCCTGGTCGAAATCGCCGAAGGCCTGGCAGGCGATAACGGCCTTGCGGATGCGTTGGCCCGCCAGGACGGGGTCGCCAGCCAGAGGATCGTGAACAGGGCCTTGATCGGCGCGTAGGCGGCTTGAATGATGATATCGGAGGAAAACGCATGAGCCTTCCGCTTGCCGATCCAAGAACGATCGGCCCGCGCATCCGCATGATGATGCCCCATCTCACCCCACTGGAGGGACGCGTGGTCGACATGATCCTCGGCCGGCGCGACTTCGACCAGAGCACGTCACTCAAGGCGGTGGCCGAAGACGCCGGTGTGTCTGAGGCCATGATCGTCAAGATCGCCAAGAAACTTGGCTTTGACGGCTTCAAGGATTTTCGGACCGGTCTTGCCGACTATAACCGCCTGCCGACCGCGGAGCTTCACGAGGAACTTTCGCCCGACGACACCGATGCCGAGATCGCCCGCAAGGTCTTCCGGACCTCGGTCCACGCGCTGGAAGAGACGCTTGCCATCCTCGACCCCCAGGCGCTGGAACGGGCTGCCGACCTTATCTTCGGCGCACGCCATCGTGACCTCTATGGAGTCGGCGGCTCGGCGCAGATCGCGCGTGACGTCGCACACAAGCTGCTGCGCATCGGCGTTCGCACCAGCGTGTTTGACGATGCGCACATGATGTTGATGTCCGCTTCGCTCCTAGGAGAGGGGGATGTCGCCATTGCCATTTCACATTCGGGGACAACCACGGCCGTAATCGAGTCCATTGAACTGGCGCGCCGGCGCGGCGCGCGGACCATTGCGCTCACCAACTATGCGACGTCGCCGCTCGCCACGATCGCCGACGTCGTGCTTTGCTCGACGGCCCAGGGCTCCCCGCTGCTTGGGGAGAATGCCGCCGCGCGCATAGCACAACTGATCATATTCGATGCCGTCTTCGCGGCCGTCGCGCGGCGCGACCTCAAGGCGGCTGAGCGCAACCTCGCCGCTACGATGGGCGCGGTCGCAGGCAAGCGGCGTGGCGCATGAATACCGCGCCGTGTCCCGTCGTCGTCGCGGTCGGCAGTCTTCACTACGACATCATGGTCGACGCGCCTGACCGTCCGCGCAAAGGCGAGACGGTGACCGGCTTCGGCTGGCGGCCGAAATTCGGCGGCAAGGGCGGCAATCAAGCCGTCGCGGCGGCGAGAGCCGGCGCCGATGTACGCATGGTCGGCGCCATAGGCGACGACGATTTCGGCCGGTTTCTTCTCGCTAATCTCACCGCCGCCGGCGTCGACGCTTCCCGCATCGCCCACATTGCCGGTCGCGGCTCTGGCATGAGCGTCGCCATATCCGACAGCGGTGGGGATTATGGCGCCGTGATCGTCTCAGGCGCCAACACAGCCCTCGATCCCGGGATCCTCGACGACGCCACGCTTTGGCGAGACGCAGGCGTGCTCATCCTGCAGAACGAAATACCGGATGCGGTAAACCTCGCCGCCGCGAAGGCCGCGAAATCGGCGGGCGTGCCGGTGTGCCTCAACGCCGCGCCGCACCGCTCGCTGACGGACGAATTCATCGCGCTCGTCGACATCATGATGGTCAACGCGATCGAGGCCGAGCAGTTCTGCGGCTGCCCGGTCGGGGATGTCGCCGCGGCGGTCGGAGCGGCCAGGCTGCTCTCCAGTCGTTTTGCCACAGTGGTGGTAACGGCGGGCGGAGACGGCGTGGTCGGCTTGCAGCGCGGCGATGACCCGGTCGTGGTGCCCGCCATTCCCGTCCGGTTGGTCAGCACGCATGGCGCGGGCGATGTCTTCGCCGGAACCTTTGCAGCGGCCATTGCCGCGGGCAGCACTTTCGCGGTGTGTCTCGGTCTCGCCAACCAGGCCGCCGCCAGGCACGTCTCGACCTGACGGCGTGCCGCCCTACGCATCTCAATCTTTAGCGCAGCTAAACGATCAAGCTCACCTTCTAAATTGAGCTAACAGCTCTCCCGCAATACGAATGTAGCGGTTCGGCAAACAGGCCGGACAATCGGCAACAAGGCTTGCCGGGGAGGCAATTGCGCCATTGCGGGAAGGTGTCGAGCGCCTTCGCAGCGTGTCCACGGTGAGCCGGGACACGAAGGCCTTTACGCGCCTCGCCGAAGCCTGAGGTGTGCCGAATTCGGTGATGCGAAGGACACGGACATGAATCTTTATACCCTGCTTGCCGCGCGCGCGGAGCGTGGACGTCCAGTCCGTGTCGGCTTGATCGGCGCCGGAAAATTCGGCTCGATGGTTTTGTCGCAGGCGCAGCGCATCGCCGGATATCATATGGTCGCGGTGGCCGATCTGAACGTTTCCAAGGCGCGAGACTCGCTCGAGCGCGTCGGCTGGCCGGCGGAGCGGTACCGGGCAAAGGATGCTGGCGAGGCGGCGAAGAACGGCACGACCTTCGTCACCGACGACGTCGCGGCGCTGCTTGCCTGTGAGGAGATCGAATGCGTGATCGAGGCAACCGGCCACCCGATTGCCGGAACGCGCCATGCGCTCGCCGCGATCGAGGCAGGCAAGCACGTCGTCATGGTCAATGTCGAGGCCGACGTCATGGTCGGACCGATCCTGGCCGAGAAGGCGCGCCAGAAGGGCGTCATCTATTCCATGGCCTATGGCGACCAGCCGGCGCTGATTTGCGAACTGGTGGACTGGGCGCGGGCGACGGGCTTCGAGGTGACCGCGGCAGGTAAGGGCATGAACTTCGAGCCGCGCTACCGCTATTCCACGCCGGACACCGTCTGGGGTTTCTTTGGATGGACCGAAGAGGAAGTGGCGAAGGGCGACTTCAATCCGAAGATGTACAATTCCTTCACCGACGGGACCAAGGCGGCCATCGAGATGGCGGCGGTCGCCAATGGCACGGGTCTCGACTGTCCCGATGACGGCCTGGCCTTTCCGCCATCCGGCCTGCACGATCTGGCCAAAGTGTTCCGTCCGGCAGCGGACGGCGGGCGCATGGCGCGCTCCGGCCTTGTCGACATCGCCGCCAGTCAGGAGCCGGATGGCCGCGAGGTGTTCAACAACATCCGCTACGGCGTCTTCGTCACCTTCAAGGCGCACAACGAATATGCGCGCGCCTGCTTCAAGCAATATGGGCTACTGACCGATCCGTCGGGCTGGTACGCCTCGATGTGGCGGCCCTTCCACATCATCGGGCTTGAGACATCGGTCAGCGTTCTCTCAGCGGTGCTGCGCAACGAGCCGACCGGATCGTCGAAGGAATTCCGGGGCGACGCGGTCGCGACGGCGAAGAAGGATATGCAGCCCGGGGAGGTGCTTGACGGTGAGGGCGGCTATGCGGTTTGGGCAAACGCAATTCCAGCCTCAATCAGCCTCGAACGCGCAGCGCTTCCGATCGGCCTCGCTCACAATGTGCGGCTCAAGCGCGCCATCAGGAAGGACCAGATCGTCAGCTTCAATGACGTGGAACTGGTCAACGACCTCGACGTCGTGAAGCTGCGCCGCGAGATGGAAGAGCGCTTCCGCCCGACGCCGAGCGTGGCCGCCTGATACAGGAGAGGAATTCATGAACGAGCGCAACGCTTCACGTTTCGTCGTGATCCCCGAATTCCGCGTCAGGCCTGAGGTCAGGTCCGCCTTTCTCGCCGCCGCTCGGGACGACGCCCGCCACTCCGTCGCCGACGAGGCAGGGTGTCACCAGTTCGACGTCGTCTGCCCCGAAGGCGCCAAAGACAGAGTGTTGTTCTACGAGGTCTACGATGACCGCGCCGCGTTCAACGCACATTCGCAAACCCCGCATCTGAAGCGCTTCCAGGTGGCCATGAAGGCGCTCGAGGTCGAAGAGACGGTCGTTCGCTTCGCCGCTCTCGAAAACGGCTGATCCGGCACCGGCCGCCGCAATGAGCGTCACCAGGGTCGGCTTCATCGGAACGGGCATCATGGGCGGCCACATGGCCCGCCGGCTGGCGCAGGCCGGCTTTGCCGTGAGCGCGTGGAACCGCAGTCCAGGAAAAGCCGAAGCGCTCGAGCGCTTCGGCGTCGCTGTCGCAGCCGAGGCAGCAGAGGCAGCGCGGCATGCGGATGTCGTGATCGCAATGCTGAGCTCGGGACAGGTCTGCGATGACGTGCTGTTCGGCGCGAATGCTGTGGCCGGCGCGATGTCGCCGGGGTCGACGCTTGTGGTGATGAGCTCGATCCCGGTCGAGACCGCGCGCCGGCAAGCAGAGCTGGCGGCGTCAAAAGGCATCCGTTACGTCGACGCTCCCGTTTCCGGCGGGGAGAAAGGCGCGGATGAAGGGACGCTTGCCGTTATGGCGGGCGGCGAAGCTGCCACCATAGAGGCGTTGGCGCCCATCCTTGGGCTGTTCGGCCGTGTCACGCATGTCGGCCCGGCCGGTGCAGGCAGCCTTGCAAAACTCGCCAACCAGTTGATCGTCGCCAGCAACATCTGCGCCGTCGCGGAAGCGCTGCTGCTGGCCGAAAGAGGTGGCGCCGACCCGGCACAGGTGCGCGAAGCGCTCCTCGGCGGTTTTGCCGACTCGACAGTGTTTCGCCAGCACGGTCTGCGCATGATCGAGGCCGATTTCGTGCCCGGCGGCCCCGCGAAATATCAGGTCAAGGATACCGGCACGGCGCTTGCGCTTGCCGAGTCGCTCGGACTGACGCTACCGGTTGCGACAGAGGTCGACCGGATTTTTCGCGGCCTCGTCGACAATGGTGGAGGCGATCTCGACCATAGCGCCGCAATCCTCGAGCTGCGGCGCATGAGCGTTAAACGCCGTGCCGGCAAACGCTGACGAGAACCTGACGGATGGCACGGGTCTTGATGACCTTGGATGGGCAACGCCTATGCAACCATGTCAGTCAAGGCGAATGACCGCACAGCCAAGCGGCTCGAGGGAGGGAAAAGATACGAATCCGGACGCCCTCCGTTGTTGGTATGTAGTTCCCGTTTGCCAGTAATTTCGCGTGCGGGATCACACCACTTCTAGCGGTATTCGTCCGGAGTGAGCCCGTAGTGCACTCCTGAGATGCCGCTTCAACGATTTGTGCCCTGCCTCGAGACACAAGGCATGTTGACATAAAGATGTCTTTATGTGACTACTGGCTGAACAGTCGTTGCAAGGACAAAGAATGTCGCAAAGTCCGTCCTCACTGGACGATCTGTTTGGTCCGGCCGGCGAGAAGCGAGACGGGTCGGAAGTCCTGGCTACGCTTCAAGCTACTGCGCGCGAACGCATCCTCATCCTCGACGGTGCCATGGGCACCCAGATCCAGGGCCTCGGTTTCGACGAGGACCATTTCCGCGGCGACAGGTTCGTCGGTTGCGCCTGTCACCAGAAGGGCAATAACGATCTTTTGATCCTGAGCCAGCCCAAGGCGATCGAGGACATTCATTATCAGTACGCTATTGCCGGCGCGGACATCATCGAGACCAACACCTTCTCATCAACCTCCATAGCGCAGGCCGATTACGGCATGGAAAATGCCGTCTACGACCTCAATCGCGACGGCGCTCGGCTTGTGCGCCGTGCTTTGGTCCGGGCACGACAGGAAGACGGCAAGCGGCGGTTTGTCGCCGGCGCTCTCGGGCCGACCAACCGCACTGCCTCGATGTCGCCGGATGTCAACAATCCCGGTTACCGCGCCGTGACGTTCGACAAATTGCGCTGTGCCTATGGCGAGCAGCTGCGTGGGCTGATCGACGGCGGCGCCGACATCATCCTGATCGAGACGATCTTCGACACGCTGAACGCCAAGGCGGCGATCTTCGCCTGCAACGAGATCTTTGTCGAAAAGGGCGTGCATCTGCCGGTCATGATCTCCGGCACGATCACCGACCTGTCCGGCCGCACGCTCTCCGGCCAGACGCCGACGGCTTTCTGGCATTCGGTCCGTCACGCCAGCCCGTTCACGATCGGCCTCAATTGCGCGCTCGGCGCCAACGCCATGCGCGCGCATCTGGATGAGCTTTCGGGCGTCGCAGGCACCTTTGTCTGCGCCTATCCGAATGCCGGCCTGCCCAATGAATTCGGCCGGTATGACGAGAGCCCGGACTTCATGGCTGAGCAGATCGAGGGTTTTGCGCGCGACGGATTGGTCAATGTCGTCGGCGGCTGCTGCGGCTCGACGCCGGACCATATCCGCGCCATCGCGGCGGCGGTGAAGAAATATCCGCCGCGCGCCATCCCGAAGATCGAGCCGAAGATGCGCCTGTCGGGCCTCGAGCCCTTCACGCTGACCGACGAGATTCCGTTCGTCAATGTCGGCGAGCGCACCAATGTCACGGGCTCCGCCAGGTTCAGGAAGCTGATCACGGCGGGCGACTATGTCGCCGCGCTCGATGTCGCGCGCGACCAGGTCGCCAACGGCGCGCAGATCATCGACATCAACATGGACGAAGGGCTGATCGATTCGAAGAAGGCGATGGTTGAATATCTCAACCTGATCGCGGCCGAGCCGGACATTGCCCGCGTTCCCGTGATGATCGACAGTTCCAAGTGGGAGATCATCGAGGCCGGCCTGAAGTGCGTCCAGGGCAAGCCGCTGGTCAACTCCATCTCCATGAAGGAAGGCGAGGAAGCGTTCCTGCATCATGCCAGGCTGGTGCGCGCCTATGGCGCTGCGCTGGTCGTCATGGCCTTCGACGAGGACGGCCAGGCCGACACCAGGGCGCGCAAGGTCGAGATCTGTACCCGTGCCTACAAGCTTCTGACCGAGCAGGCCGGCTTTCCGCCCGAGGATATCGTCTTCGATCCGAACGTGTTCGCCATCGCCACCGGCATCGACGAACACAACAATTACGGTGTCGACTTCATCGAAGCCGCTAGGCAGATCACCGCGACGCTTCCTCATGTCCATATTTCGGGCGGCGTGTCGAACCTCTCCTTTTCGTTCCGCGGCAACGAACCGGTGCGCGAGGCCATGCATGCCGTGTTCCTCTACCACGCCATCCAGGCGGGCATGGACATGGGCATCGTCAATGCCGGGCAGCTTGCCGTCTACGACACCATCGACCCGGAACTGCGCGAAGCCTGCGAGGATGTCGTCAACAACCGTCAGCCGAAGCGCGGCGGCACGGCGACCGAGCGCATGCTGGAACTCGCCGAACGCTTCAAGGCCACGGCGGGCAAGGAGGCGCAGGAACGCGTTCTCGCCTGGCGCGACTGGCCGGTCGAGCAGCGCATTTCGCACGCGCTGGTCAATGGCATCACCGAATTCATCGACGCGGACACGGACGAGGCGCGGCGCGCCGCCGAGCGGCCGCTGCATGTCATCGAAGGCCCGCTGATGGCGGGCATGAACGTCGTCGGCGACCTCTTTGGCGCGGGAAAAATGTTCCTGCCGCAAGTGGTGAAGTCGGCGCGCGTGATGAAGCAGGCGGTGGCCGGCCTGCTGCCGCACATGGAGGCGGAGAAGCTGGCGAACGCCGCCAGCGGGATCGACAATGGCGAGCGCCAGACCGCCGGCAAGATCCTGATGGCGACGGTAAAGGGGGATGTCCACGACATCGGCAAGAACATCGTCGGCGTGGTCCTTGCCTGCAACAATTATGAGATCATCGATCTTGGCGTCATGGTGCCTGCGGCGAAGATCCTGCAGACGGCGCGTGAGCTAAAGGTCGACGTCATCGGCCTGTCCGGCCTGATCACGCCCTCGCTCGACGAGATGGTGCATATGGCGGCCGAGATGGAACGTGAAGGCTTCGACATTCCGCTGCTGATCGGCGGCGCGACGACCAGCCGCGTGCATACGGCGGTCAAGATCCATCCGCGCTATGCGAAAGGCCAGACGGTGTATGTCGCCGACGCCAGCCGCGCCGTCGGCGTGGTATCGGCACTGCTTTCGAACGAGGCCAAGGCCGGCTATGTCGAGAACGTTCGCGCGGAGTACAAGAAGGTTGCCGACGCGCATGCGCGCAGCGAAGCCGACAAGCAGCGGCTGCCGCTCGCCAGGGCGCGGGCCAATGCCCACAAGATCGACTGGGCGGGCTACGAGCCGCCAAAACCGTCCTTCCTTGGCCTGAGGGTCTTCGAAGGCTGGGATCTGGCCGAGCTTGCCCGCTATATCGACTGGACGCCATTCTTCCAAACCTGGGAGTTGAAGGGCCGCTATCCCAAAATCCTCGACGACGAGGACCAGGGGCCGGCGGCACGCCAGCTCTTCGAGGACGCCCAGGCGATGCTGGCGAAGATCATCGCGGAAAAATGGTTTGCGCCCAAGGGCGTGATCGGCTTCTGGCCGGCCAATACCGCCGGCGACGATATCAGACTGTTCACGGATGAGGCCCGCTCGCACGAACTGGCGACATTCTTCACGCTGCGCCAGCAGCTGGCCAGGCGCGACGGCAAGGCCAATGTCGCGCTGTCGGATTTCGTCGCGCCTGCGGACAGCGGCAAGGCCGACTATGTGGGCGGCTTCATAGTCACCGCGGGCATCGAGGAAGTGGCGATCGCCGAGCGCTTCGAGCGGGCGAACGACGACTATTCGTCGATCATGGTCAAGGCGCTGGCGGACCGTTTCGCCGAAGCCTTCGCAGAGCGCATGCACGAGAAGGTGCGCAAGGAGTTCTGGGGTTACGCGCCCGATGAGAACCTGGCCCCGGACGACCTGATCGGCGAGCCCTATCGCGGCATCCGCCCCGCGCCCGGCTATCCGGCGCAACCCGACCACACCGAAAAGGCGACGCTGTTTCGTCTGCTCGACGGCGAACGCAATGCGGCCGTGAGCCTGACCGAAAGCTTCGCCATGTGGCCCGGCTCCTCCGTCTCCGGCATCTACCTGTCGCATCCCGAAAGCTATTATTTCGGCGTCGCTAAGGTCGAGCGCGATCAGGTCGAGGACTATGCGCGGCGCAAGGCCATGCCGCTGGCCGCGGTCGAGCGCTGGCTTGGGCCGATCCTCAACTATGTGCCGGCGCGCTACGCCGAAGCGGCGGAGTAAGTCCCTATTACCGCCAGTCGTCCTTGCCCCTGACCGATCTCGCATTCCTGTGGACCGGTTTGGGCGAATCGATGATTTGATCAGGGTGCTTAAGGTGGCCGTTCGTCTCGCGGATGGGATAATTGGGAAGTCGGTGCCGGCGCTGCCCCCCGCAACGGCAGCGGCGCTTTTCGTCTCGACATGACCACTGGGCCAGGTTCTGGCAAGGTGCCGAGATGCAGGAAGTGTTTTTGATTACCCCTATCTTGATTTCCATTATTTTGGGCGCTCGAGAATTAAGTTTGGCACTTCTATCTAACGAGTGCCAATCGGCCTATATTTGGGCGTGGCCGCCTATACCGGCCCCAGAAAGAAGCTTCCATGAAATTCCGGCCACTCCACGACCGCGTCGTTATCAGGCGCGCGGAAAGTGACGCCAAATCCACGGGCGGCATCATCATTTCCGACAACGCCAAGGAAGAGCCGCAGGAAGGCGAAGTCATCGCCGTGGGCCCGGGCGCACGCGACGAAAACGGCGCGCTGGTCGCGCTCGAGGTCAAGGCGGGGGCTCTCATCCTGTTCGGCAAATGGTCGGGCACCGAGGTCAAGACCGACGGCGAAGACCTTCTGATCATGAAGGAAGCCGACATCATGGACATGATCAAAAAGACCGTGGCTGCCAAGAAGGCCGCCTGACGTGGGCGCCGCGCGTATTCCCGGACGCGCGTAGGACGCTCGCGATTCTGAGTATCGGGGCGACGCCGCCGTCTAGCCCCTCCCAACCGAACTGGAAAAAATCATGCCCGCCAAGGAAATCAAATTCTCCACCGATGCCCGCGACCGCATGCTGCGCGGGGTCGAGCTTCTCAACAACGCAGTCAAGGTGACGCTTGGCCCCAAGGGCCGCAATGTCGTCATCGACAAGGCCTATGGCGCGCCACGCATCACCAAGGACGGCGTTGCCGTCGCCAAGGAAATCGAGCTTGCCGACAAGTTCGAGAACATGGGCGCGCAGATGGTGCGCGAAGTGGCTTCGAAGACCAACGACCTTGCCGGTGACGGCACAACCACCGCCACGGTGCTGGCCGCCTCGATCCTGCGCGAAGGCGCCAAGCTCGTCGCCGCCGGCATGAACCCGATGGACCTGAAGCGCGGCATACATCAGGCCGTTAGCGCCGTGGTCAAGGAAATCCAGGCGCGGTCCAAGAAGGTGAAATCCTCCGCCGAAATCGCGCAGGTCGGCACCATCGCCGCCAATGGCGATGCCACCGTCGGCGACATGATCGCCAAGGCGATGGACAAGGTCGGCAACGACGGCGTCATCACCGTCGAGGAAGCCAAGACCGCCGAGACCGATCTCGACGTCGTCGAGGGCATGCAGTTCGACCGCGGCTATCTCTCGCCCTATTTCGTCACCAATGCCGAGAAGATGCGCGCCGAGCTGGAGGACGCCTACGTCCTCATCCATGAAAAGAAGCTCGGCAACCTGCAGGCATTGCTGCCGATCCTCGAAGCCGTGGTGCAGAGCGGCAAGCCGCTGCTGATCATCGCCGAGGATGTCGAGGGCGAGGCGCTGGCGACGCTTGTCGTCAACAAGCTGCGCGGCGGCCTCAAGGTCGCGGCCGTCAAGGCGCCGGGCTTCGGCGATCGCCGCAAGGCGATGCTGGAAGACATCGCCGTGCTCACTGCCGGCCAGATGATTTCCGAGGATCTCGGCATCAAACTGGAGAACATTGCCATTGACATGCTCGGCCGCGCCAAGCGCGTGCTGATCGAGAAGGACACAACCACGATCATAGACGGCGCCGGCACCAAGGCGACCATTCAGGCGCGCATACAGCAGATCAAAAGTCAGATCGAGGAAACCACTTCCGACTACGACAAGGAAAAGCTGCAGGAGCGACTGGCGAAGCTCGCCGGCGGCGTTGCGGTCATTCGCGTCGGCGGCGCCACCGAGTCCGAAGTCAAGGAAAAGAAGGACCGCATCGACGATGCGCTGAATGCCACGCGCGCCGCCGTGGAAGAAGGCATCGTTGCAGGTGGTGGCGTGGCGCTGCTGCGCGCCAGGTCGTCGCTTGCCGGCTTGAATGGCGCCAATGCCGATGTGACGGCGGGTATCTCGATCGTGCTGAGGGCGCTTGAGGCGCCGGTCCGCCAGATCGCAGAAAATGCAGGCATCGAAGGTTCGATCGTCGTCGGCAAGCTCTCCGAGAGCAAGGATTCCAATCAGGGCTTCGACGCCCAGAACGAGATTTATGTCGATATGATCAAGGCTGGCATCGTCGACCCGGCAAAGGTGGTGCGGACCGCACTCCAGGACGCCGGTTCGATCGCCGCCCTGTTGATCACGGCCGAGGCCATGATTACCGATGTTCCGGCCAAGGATGCCGCGCCATCCCCCGGCGGTGGCATGGGCCATTGACCGACTCCCTGCCGGGAACGCGCTGCGATGCCCGTCGCGCCAAGCGCGAAGCACTGAAGGTCGCCGACAATGAGCGGGTTTTGGCGGAAGCTGCAGCTGCCAAGGCTGAGGAAAAGGGCGGAAGCCGAAGCCCGCCAGACAGAAATCGGCAATCGGGTCTCGCGCGTCGTGGCCGAAGAGACGGCCCGCAAGGCCCGTCAGGCCTAATACTTCAACACCTGCCCCAATCCCACGGGCGCAGCCACTGCCCAGCAGATGATCGCAGGGTGGCGAAAAAAACGGACTGGTTATAATGAGCGCACATGTCTATCCACCCGCTTCACTCGTTGAAGACAATGCCGGAGCGTGGTTGAAGAAGCTGGCGAAATACCGACGGCCGCGTCTAGGGCGTAGTGCCTTCGAACTGTTCATCACTCTTGTCCCTTTCGCCATCTTCTGGGCCGCTGCTTGTCTTTCGCTGACCAACAGCTTCTGGCCCGGTCTCATCGCGATCCTTCCTGCCAGCGGCTTCCTGCTCAGGCTGTTCATGATCCAGCACGATTGCGGCCACGGCTCGTTCTTCGCCTGTCGCGGACTCGATGACTGGACCGGCCGCCTGCTTGGGGTCCTAACTCTGACCCCATATGACTATTGGAGGCGTGCACACGCCGCCCATCATGCGACTGCAGGCAATCTCGACGAACGCGGGGTTGGTGACATCACCACGCTGACGATAGCCGAATACCGTGCCCTTTCGCCGATAAAGCGCGTCGGTTACCGGCTGTACCGGCACCCGCTTGTGATGTTCGGGATCGGGCCAGCTTGGCTATTTCTATTCAAGCAGCGCCTGCCGTTCGGGATGATGGGCTCGGGTGCTCTGCCTTGGATTTCGACCATGCTGACGAATATTGCGATCGTTACACTGGCTGCCTTGATGGTATGGACCGTCGGTTTGGCTACCTTTCTCCTAATCCACCTGCCGGTCGCACTGCTGGCAGGTGCGGCTGGCGTTTGGCTCTTCTATGTACAGCACCAATTCGAGGAGACGCATTGGTCGGGGGGCGAGGATTGGCGGTTTCCCCAAGCGGCGCTGCTTGGCGCCTCGCACTACGATCTTCCGCCGGTGCTGCGGTGGCTCACCGGCAATATCGGCATCCATCACGTCCATCATCTGTCCAGCCGGATTCCCTACTACCGCTTGCCGGAAGTGCTGCGCGACCATCCGCAACTCGCCTGCATTGGCCGTATCACCCTCTGGGACAGCCTCAAATGCGTCAGGCTCGTGCTTTGGGACGACCGGCGCCAGAGGCTGGTTTCATTCCATGACGCTGTTGGCGGGGGCGCTTGCTCCTGAACGGCGTTCCTTCCTATACGACTCTCGGGGTTGCCGTTAGATAAATTGAGTCCTAACGGCAGTTCGCATGCCAAGGAGCTACTCGACTCGGCGCTCCACCTCTGCGGCGGTATATCTTCAGCTCTGACATTGGGAGCATTCCAGTGTCGGCGCCCGCTTCCAAATACTACCTGAGCTTGGAGTTCCTTGGAAGATTTGGCCTCGCCGAAGGCGACGGCCCTGATCACGTTATGCGGGAGGCGGAGAAGGAGGGAGTCGTCGCGTCGGAAATTGGCCGACCCAGGGCTGCTGCACTCACGGACTCTGCGGGTAGGCTGTCAGGTCGACGGTAGTGACAATCGCGGTCGCGCTCTTCGGAGACCACCAGAAGGGGTAACACCCGACTGGAGACGATCACCACCCGCTGGTCGACAGGCATGCGCACTGGGGCCGAGTCGGTCATGCAGACGATGGGCTGATCATATCGCCGACAGGCTGCTTCCCGCCCTTCGTGCAGCGATCGTCCAAGAGCTCGGCGAACCGCAGCACACCGAGTGGTCGCTAGTGATTGATGAAGCCGACGCGCAGACCCTGAACTTCCACTACCCGGTCGCGCTTCCGACGGCTGAGTATCAAGGCATGGCCTACATCACGCCACGGGTTAAGCTTGAGCTTGGCGCCCGCGGCGATCCTTGGCCCGCCGAGGAGAGGATCATTCGCCCCTACGCGGCCGAGGATTTTCCCGATTTCTTCGAAGACTCGGATACGACCGTCACGGTCCTGTCTGCACGGCGCACCTTTTGGGAAAAAGCCACCGCCTTGCATGCCGAAACCCATCGTCCGCCAGAGTCGGCGACGCCGCAATATTTCTCGCGGCACTACTAAGACCTCGCCATGATGCTGGACTCCGATGAGGGGAAGGCCGCCGCCGCTGATCTCGAGATGCTGGCAATCGTGGCAAAGCACAAGGCGACGTTCTTTCGCTCGGGCTGGGCCAACTATGATACGGCGCGCCCAGGCACTTTGCGGCTGATGCCAAGCGAGGCCCGGTTCAACGATCTCAGAGCGGATTATCGGGCAATGGCGCCGATGATGTTCGATGACACCCCGCCGTCATTCGACGACATTCTTTCCAGAATTCAGAAATTCCAGGAGGCCATCAACAGGTAGGCGCGCGACTTGCCGAGAATCATGGGCCACCGCACCTGGCTCGCCTCCCGTTGCCCAACGCTATCGAATTTTGCTACCGAGGCCTGGATCAGATCGCCGGCACAAGCTTTGGGCGACTTGGACTTCGACAGAATTGGCCTGAGCTTCAGTCCTGGCTTGGGGAGCGCCCCAAATGGCATTTCGATTTATCCATACTGCCGACATTCATCTCGATTCGCCACTGCGCTCGCTTGCGTTGCGCAGTCCCGAGCTTGCCGAGCTGGTCGGAGATGCCAGCCGTCAGGCATTCACCGCGATTGTGGATCTTTGCCTGGCGGAGGGTGTCGATGCGCTTGTGATCGCCGGCGATCTTTACGATGGCGACCAGACCTCGATGAAGACGGCACGCTTTCTGGCATCCCAGATGACGCGTCTTCATCAAGCTGGCGTCAGGGTCTACATGATCCGCGGCAATCATGACGCCATGTCGCGGATTGCGAAGCAGCTCGTGTTGCCCGACACGGTGACGATCTTTGGCGGCC
This sequence comes from Mesorhizobium album, assembly GCF_033977205.1. Lineage (NCBI taxonomy): Bacteria > Pseudomonadati > Pseudomonadota > Alphaproteobacteria > Hyphomicrobiales > Phyllobacteriaceae > Mesorhizobium > Mesorhizobium album. The sequence continues at coordinate 53,745 of NZ_JAVIIW010000016.1, forward strand.
GCTGCCAATCCGTGGTGCAGCCTGGCTCCGGGATAGACGTTGCGTTCCATGGGCTGAGCTTCGCCAGCCCCAAGGCGCCCGAAAGCCTGCTGCCCAAATATGCTGGCCCCGAGGAGGGGGTCGCCAACATCGGCATCATGCATACGAGCCTGGCTGGTTCCCCAGGCCATGACGTTTATGCACCTTGCAGCGTCGCCGATCTTCACGGCCACGGCTTCGACTATTGGGCGCTTGGCCATATCCACGTTCGCCAGGTCTATTCCGGCGCGAGCACGCTCGTCATGCCAGGGATTCCTCAGGGGAGGGACATCAATGAGGCGGGCGAGAAATCGGTCACGCTGGTCACCATTCGCGACGATCGCTCCGTCGAGATCGAGGAGAGGCTCACCAGTGTCGCGCAGTTCGAGCGGGTAAGCGTCGATCTGACCGAGGCGTCGGAATGGAGCGAGGCCATCATTCGTATCCGAGCAGGGCTGGAGCAATCCCGGGAGGTTGCCAGATCGCGCTACCTTGTTACCCGCCTCGGCTTGGTCGGCACGTCTGCCCTTTCATGGTCGCTGATCCGCGACCGGGACTTGGCTGTCGCAGAAGCCGAACAGGCAGCCGAGCAGGTGGGCGACACCTGGGTGGAAAAGCTGGAGCTCGATCTTTCGGCCCCCGATGTCGGAGATTCGGGCAATGTTGCCGATCCCACTTTGGAACTCGCACAGTCCATGCGCGCCAATGCGGGCTCTGATGCATTTCGATCCGAAGCGCGCGAATTCGTATTGAAGACGATCGCGGACCTGCCGCCCGATGCGCGGGGCTTCGCCGGCAAGGACGAAGCAGGGCTCGAACAGTTTCTCGACGATGTGCTTGCCGGAAGCGTTGACCTGGTCACGGCCCGGCTCAAGGCAGGTGCGACGCGATGAGATTGCGGCGCCTTGACCTGACCCGCTACGGCAAGTTCACCGAGAAGGCGATCGACTTTGGAGAGAAGCCGGCTTCAGGCCCAGATTTTCACATAGTCTTCGGCCTGAACGAGGCCGGCAAGTCGACCGCGCTTTCCGCGTACCTTGATCTGCTCTTCGGCATCGAAGAGCGCAGCCGCTACAACTTCCTGCACAACTATAGCTCCATGCGCATCGACGGACTGCTCGAATTCGAGGGGCAGGCGCTTGCCGTTTCCCGCACCAAAAGCCGCAGCAACTCACTGCATGATGCCGAAGGCCGGCCACTGAGCGAGATTGCCATTTCGGCGCACCTCGCGGGCTTGTCCCGGGATACCTACAGCAGCATGTTCTCGCTCGATGACGAGACGCTGGAAGCGGGCGGCAAGGCGATCCTCGAATCGCGCGGCGATCTCGGCAAGCTCCTTTTCACCGCCAGCGCTGGGCTCGGACATGCCAGCGATGTCCTCGCCGCGCTTGAGACGGAGGCGGACGGGCTTCACCGAAAACAGGCCCAGACGACCGAAATTGCGCTGCTCAAGAAGCGGTTCGCGGAGCTCAAGTCACGCAAGGAGACGATCGACACCCTGGCCTCGACATTCGAGGCGCTCGAGGCGGAACGGGCGGAGGCCCAGGAGAAGTATGACCGCAGCCTGACTGCGCGCGCGGCGTTGTCGGCCCGGCTCGCCACGATCGAGCGACATGTGCGCGCCGCGCCTGTCCTGGCCGAGATAAAACGCAAGGCAAGCAGGCTGGCTGAGCTGCCTGACATCCCGTCTCCTCCAAGGACCTGGAGTGGCAGCGTCGCGGAATTGATCGATCAGGATGCACGCTTAAGAGCCCGCGTCCAGGCCAATGCCGATGAGATTGATCGGGCGCAGGCAAAGATCGCAGCAATCGCTGTCGATGAGGCTGTGCTGGCGATCTCGGAGCAGGTGCGAGGACTGGCCGACCGCAAGGCGCGCTACTTATCCGCGGGTATGGATTTGCCGACCCGCAAGATGGAAGTCCAGGTGCTCGACCAGACGGTGGCGAATTGTCTGGCTGCGCTTGGAAGGTCGGCCGAACAAGATCCGTCCCGGCTCATCCTGCCGGCCTTTGTGGTTGGCACGCTTCGAACCATCGCCGAACAACGCTCCGGCATCACGACGAGCCTGCGGATGGCCCGTGACGAAGCCGCTGCTGCGCTCGACGGGCTCAACGCTGCACGAGGTCGCATTGGCGAGGGGCGGGCAGTGCCCGAGCCCGCAAGAGCCAGGCTGATCGCAGCCGTGTCGGAGGCGAAGGCCAGTAGTCACGCACGCGAGATAAGAGAAGCGCGCGCGTTGGGGGAGGAGCGGCAAACAAGGCTGGCGGATGCGATGCGGCGCCTCCAGCCGTGGTCGGGAGATGCGGAGGCCCTTTCCAAAATGTCGGTTCCGCCACCGACGCAGATGGCTCAGTGGAAAACACTGGCCGCGGACCTTCAAAGGGACAAAGCAGTCTTGTCGGAGCGTCTGGCTGAGCATGAACAGAGCCGCATATCTGCTTCGTCGCGGCTGGCTGCTGTGCGCGCCTCGGCCGAGATCGCCGACGATGAAACGGCCGCAGCCATACGACGCGAGAGGGACGAGGCTTGGCGAAATCACCGGGCGGACCTCAAGGCCGAAACCGCAGACGTATTCGCCGCGGCATTGGCCAAGGACGATCATGTCGGCCAAGCTCGATTGGACCATGCGGGCGAGCTTGCGGATCTGCGCGCAACCAAGCAAAGAGCGGCCGAGACCGAAGCGGCGATAGAGCGCGTCGGTGCCCAGCTCCGCGAGCTGGAAGACCGCGCTGAAACGGCATCCGCTGGAATCAAGCGGATGGCCAGCGCCTTGCTTGAGAATTGCCAGGCGCAGTCGCTCGACTTGCTGATCGGACTTCTCGAGGAGCGCCTATCTGCGCGCGCTGACGCGCTCGGCGCCTGGGACGACCTTCTGCTTGCACGCGCAAGGATTGAGCGCGCGACAGCCGAAGGAGAGCGGATCCATCTCGGATTGGCCTCGGCTCTTCAAAGCGTTGGAATTCAGCCGGATGCTGACGAGGCCCTGGAGGCCAACGTGGTCGCCGCCGACCGCTTTCTGGACAGGCAGGCGAAGGTCGACGCGGAACGAGCCGAAGCACTGAGGAGCGTCGCCGCGAAGGAAGAGGAACTGGCCGCCAGGCGGCTCGCTGTTGAAATTGCCGAGCGGCGAGAGGGAGCAGGGCAGGCCGAGGTCAAGGAAACGCTGAAGGGCACCTGGCTCGAAGAAGGCATCGCCGGGACTGGGCTTGGCAGCGTGCTCGATCAGCTGTCAGAGCTATCAAAGGCGCTGCAGGATCGTGAGGCCATGCGTATCCGCATCCGCAAGATGGAGGCGGACAGGACTGCATTTGCTGAAGAGGTGGCCCGCCTTGGTGCACAGGTCGGCGAGCGTGCAAGAGACGATGCGCCAGAACAGCTGAGCGTCGGGATGACAGGGCGTCTGGAGCAAGCCGAGCGTGCCCGTGAGGCGCGGGCAAATCTCGTCCTTGACGTTCAGAAGTTGCACGAGGTTCGAGAGGCACTGAACGCTGAGGTCGAGGCAAACGAGACCACAAAGCAAGAGGTGCTCGGTGCCTTTGGGGTGAAGACTCTGCCGGAGGTCGCAGAGCGCGATCAGCAGCTTCGCGAGCGAGACGGCCTCCATGTTGCCGTGGCCGAGCTTGAGCAACGACTGACGAGCGAGCTTGCCCTCGACGACTTCACCCAGGCGCAGTCCTTGGTCGAAGGCCTCGATCTCGATCGGCTCGCAATTGAAAAGGCGGAAATCGAGCGGCGCCTCGCCGACCTCGATGACTCACTGCAACAGCAGCTTGTCCGACGCACCCGTGCGACCGACAAGCTCGACGCGATCGGCGGAGACAGCGCAGTTGCCCGGATCGATGCTGATCGTCGCACCGTCCTTCTCGAAATCGAGGAAAAGGCTGTCCGTTATATCGAATTGAAGCTGGGAGTGATGTCGGCGTCGAGCGCGCTCCGAGTCTATCGCGAACGTCACCGCTCCGGAATGATGAGCGAGGCGTCCGACGCCTTCGCACTGATAACGCGCGGCCAGTACACAGGCTTGACGACCCAGCCGGTAAAGGGCGGCGAGGTGCTCATTGCCACGCAGCGGGATGGCCAATCGAAGGTCGCAGACGCTTTGTCGAAAGGCGCGCGATTCCAGCTCTACCTGGCTCTGCGCCTCGCCGGATATTATGAGTTTGCCAAGCTCAGGCCGGCAGTTCCGTTCATCGCCGACGACATCATGGAGACCTTCGACCATCTCCGGTCGGAAGAAGTTTTTCGGTTGTTCGGCGAGATGGCCAGTGTAGGTCAGGTGATTTACCTCACGCATCATCAACACCTGTGCGAGATTGCGAAGTCGGTTGTCCCTAACGTCGCCATCCACGAGCTCGGGTAATTCAAACGGCATGTTGCTGGCGCGTTCTCGAGATAAGTGGCATCGCCAATGACCGCTCCGCGCCCTATCTCGGTCATTAAAGGTAGCGGTGCCACTGTGCCTTAAAGCGGACACCACCGGGCGCCCGCGCTGGAGGTCGCAGATGCGCACGGAGCGGTCGACCGAACTATGCGCAAGACAGGCATATCGTTCTCAGCTAATGTTCCGGCGCTGCAGGGAGACACCGGCCGATGAAGAGCCAAGAAATACTGGCCAACACCGCCCGTCTCGGCCCGGTTCATCTTCGCGTCGTTGACATTCCAGCCGCCTTACCGGTCTGGCGTGAGGTGGTCGGCCTCTCAACCTTGACCCGAGAGGGCGGCATCGCCGAACTCGGCGTCGACGGCAAGACTCTTATTGTGCTGCACTCAGGGGCAACAACCGTCCTGCCGTCAAAGTCCCGCGATCTTTTTCACATCGCCATCCATGTCACGACACGTAAGGAGTTGGCCCGGGTCGCCGCCCGGCTGCGGGTCTCCGGCCTGAGGCACATGCACACGTGCCCTCGCTGCAAACGGACGGGGTGCTGGACCTCTTCGATCCCGAGGGGAACCGCCTGCGGGTGGTGCTCGCAAGCGACTGATGTGACGGCTGTGGGCCTGAACCAGGGGGGACAATGGCAATAAAAGTAATCGGAACGGGATTTGGCCGAACAGGATCGGATTCGATGCGCGAGGCGCTGACGATCCTTGGCTTCGGTCCCTGTCACCACATGTTCGAAGTCATGGCCAATGACGATCAGAAGCGGCTTTGGCGTTCGCTGGCGAAGGGCGCGGCACCAGACTGGAACCAGCTGTTTGCGGGCTACGCTTCCTGCGTCGACTGGCCCTCGTCACACTATTGGCGTGACCTGATTGAGTTCTATCCCGACGCCCGGGTCATCCTGACATACCGATCGCCGGAAAGCTGGTGGAAAAGCTTCGAGAAAACGATTCTAGCAGGCATCAGCCAGAGCACGGATCAGGAGTCGCTGGGTCTTGCCTTGATCTCCAGGCAGGTCTTCGGCGGCCGGCCGCACGATCGCGCCAATGCCATCGCCGTCTACGCAGCCAATGTAAGGGCGGTCATTGCGACAGTGCCGTCGAGTCGGCTGCTGGTCCACAATCTGGGCGACGGATGGGAGCCGCTCTGCCTGCATCTTGGCGTGTCAGTACCGAACCAGTCCTATCCCAATCGTAACAATACCAAGGACTTTCAGTCGGCTCTTGCACAGAACTAGTCTGACCGTCTGCAATGGGTCAGGTCACGACAAAGTTCGCTACGACGGTCAGAACCGGACTTGGGGTAGCGTCGACTTTTTGACTCACAGGCGACCGTCGTCCCATCAATTTTCAACGACGGCTTTGCGCCTGATGTCGGTCGCGCAGACCGCGTTTGCGGCTTCTTGAAAGCAGACGCCGCAGAATCCGCCGCTGGAGCCGTGCTCGCGTCAAAATCAGCTTCGGCGGCGTGACGCGGCAATCTACCCGAGTCTCATAAGGCCCGCACGCTCGCGTCGCGGGCCACTGGACTTATGGCCGACTGGTAGCTCCGCGACAGTATGGAGCTATTGCTTTTGACAGGGCATCTCACACGTTTTCCGGCGTCACGATTTCAAAGGCGATCGTGCGCTGGATGGTGCTGCCCAGTGCCCCTTGAGTGATCGTCTCGATCATCGTCTGCACCAGAACGGCCGAAGTCTGTTCCAACGGATGACAGAGAGCCGCGGTGATCATCCCTTCTGACAGACCTTTTCGCGTCTCCGGACCGATATCCCGGCAAACGAGACGGATACTTCTGCGTCGTTCTGGAGGAACTTCTCTCAGCGCTCGTAAGACCCCGGAAATGCCACCACCTACGATCAGGATGCCGGTGAGGTCATCCGTTGTCGCCAGCAGCTCCTTGACCATCCGATAGGCCTGGTTCGGCTCCTCGTGAGTGGGGCGGCTGTCCTCAATGGTCAGGTGCGGCGCATGCTCGCGCATGTAGGAGCGGAAGCTTGCATCGGAGACGTCCTGACACTGATAGCGGTGGTTCCCAATGAAGACGGCGATGCGTCCGGGCCCGTGGGTCATGTGCGCGATAAGCCATGCTGCCGTTCGCCCCATTTTCCAGTTATCGGCCCCAACGTAAGCGGCCCGTTCTCGAGCGGATTGGTCGGTGATATAGGCGATGACCGGCTTGCCCTTCTCGTGCAACTCGCGAATGGCCTGGGCAACAACAGGGTGATCTGCGGCGACCACGGCGACAGCATCACAGTTCGCGCCCAGGGCTTTGAGCCGACCGGCGATGTTCTCCGGCGTCAACAAATCCACGAAGTCGATCACAGGATCGACGACATCATCGCGCCTCGCGTGGCACGCCTCGGTGATTTTCTTTCCGAAGAGCTGATAGAGCTCACGGCTGGATTGCTGCAGCAGAAAGCCAAGCCGGTATTTTGGGACGGATTTGCGCAGCCGATCCTCGATTGCGCCGACCCCGTAAAATCCAATGCGCTCGGCGGCGGCCTGGACCTGCTGCACTGTGGTGCCTTTGACCGAGGCGGTACCGCTCAGAATCCTATTGACCGTCGATGTGGAGACGCCCGCCTCTTTGGCAAGGTCGGCAATGGTAGGGCGACGCATGGTGTTCCCTCGTCGTGACGATCTGTGTCATCGTGAATGACACTGAATGACACTTTATGTATTTTCAGTATTATTTGGTGTTTCTCAAATTTCAAGCTCCCGATATGAATCCGCTCGCTGAATGGTCGCGCCAGGGGGCGGACCAAGGGAGGAAATCGAGATGACTAAATTTCGCCGTTTCGCGGCTACCGTGTCGACTGCCGCCATCGTCGCGTGCACAGCAACGGCCGTCATGGCTGCCAACATCTTTGTCGTGGGCGGCAAGCCGGACGACCCCTTCTGGTCGATCGTAAAGCGCGGCGCCGAGGATGCCGGCAAGGTCGCGGAGGCCCAGGGCGGCAAGGTGACCTGGCTCGGACCGCAGAACTACGACAACCTCGGGGTTGATGCGGCGGAGCTGATCCGTCAGGCCATCGACCAGGGCGCCGATGCGATCGTCGGCCCGGACTGGGTGCCGGAGGCCATGGACCCCGCCTTCAAGGCGGTCGTCGACAAGAAGATTCCGCTGGTCATCTACAATGCCGGCGGCATCCAGGCCGCCGATCGCCTCGGCGCGATGAACTATGTCGGCTCCAATGACTACCTGTCCGGCAAGGCCGCTGGCACGTTCTTCGCCAAGCACGACCTCAAGAAGGCGGTCTGCCTCAACACGCTGCCTGGCGCGGCAAACATCGAGGCTTTCTGCAAAGGCATGATCGATGGCGTCACTGAGGGCGGCGGCTCGGGCTCGGCTCTGCCGTTGCCCGCAACCTCATTCGGTTCGGCGACAGCTGTGGCGCAGGCCCTGAAGGCACACCTGCTGCAGAACCCGGACATCAAGGCCGTGTTCGCCATCGGCAATGTCGACACAAACTCGGCAGTCAACGGCGTGGCGCAGGCGGGAAAGCAGGGTCAGGTGCAGGTCTGCGGCATGAACATGGACGAAACCGTCCTGAACAATATCAAAAGCGGCACCCAGCTTTGCGCGATCGATCAGCAGGGCTACCTGCAAGGCTATCTGGCCGTCTCGATCCTGAACGGCAATGTCAATTACGGCCTCACCGTTCCGACCCGGGAAATCCTGACGGGCCCTGGCGTGATCGACGCGTCGAACGTCGACGCCACGTTGAAGGGTGTCAAGGCAGGCGCGCGGTGAACTTCCGCTAACGTCGCGAAGCCACTTGCCGCAGCGGCAGGTGGCTTCCACTCCTCCAACGGTGCCGACCGTTACGACTGGTCCGGCCGCTTGTGGTGGTCTTAGATGAGCACGTCAAATCGTATTGAAGCGTCCCCGGCGCCGTCAGGCGGCCAAAGCATCAAAGCGACTATCGGTCAGCTTTTGCGCCGCCCTGAAGCGGGGTCATTGCTGGGCTTGATAGCGGTGTTCGCTTTCTTTGCCATACTGGGCGGAAAAGTCTTCCTGGCGTCCGCGGGCTACGCGAGCTGGCTCAATGTCGCCGCCGAGATCGGCATCGTGGCACTTCCGATCGGGCTCCTGATGATCGCAGGGGAAATGGATATCTCGATCGGCGCGGTCATTCCGGCGGCATCTTTGACCGTGGCCATTGTTTCCGGCCACTACGGGCTCCCTGAACCCGTGGGGATCCTCGCCGGCCTGGCCGTCGGGCTCATCGTCGGATCTTTCAATGGCTACATCGTCAATCGTACGGCCGTTCCCTCGTTGATTGTCACCATCGGCTCCATGTTCGGCGTTATGGGCTTGACCTTGGGCTTCACCGTGCTCATCGCCGGCAGCACGGGCGTGTCCCTCGTGCCAAGTGCCGCCGGCAAGGCGATCCTCGGCCAGTTTATCGGCGGCATGTTTGAGGTGACGATCGTCTGGTGGCTCCTGTTCGTCGCCGCCTTCTTCTATCTGCTGCACATCTCGCCCAAGGGTAACTGGATTCTCGCTTTGGGCGGGGACAAGGTTTCGGCCCGCAACGCCGGTATACCGACAGCCAGACTCACGGTCGCGCTTTACATGCTTTCGGGTTTCTCCGCCGCTTTCGTCGGGGTCAGCCAAGTGTTCGTCTATCAAAGTGCTCAGGTGCTGGCGGGCCAGTCGTTCATCTTCAATTCGATCATGTGCGTCGTCATTGGCGGTGTGGTTCTGACTGGCGGCGCCGGGTCGGTGGTGGGCATCGTATTTGGCACGCTCACGTTCGCGATCGTCAATCAGGGCATCTATTTCACGGGGATCGACCCGAACCTGGGCAGCATCATCATCGGCGCTCTGCTTTTGCTTGCCGTGATGACGAACGACAAGTTCCGTCAGATGGCGGTGTCCTTCGCAACGAAAAAGAAGAAGTGAGGGTCGGGAGATGAGCGGTCTGTTCGGACAATTCATACGGCGCCCGGAATTTGGGGCGATGCTGAGCTTCGTCGCGGTGATTGCCTTCTACGTCGCTTTTGGCGGAGTGAGCCTCAGTTCGCTCTTTGGCGCTGCAAGCTGGATCAACTTCGCGGCCAATCTTGGTATCGTCGCCTTGCCCGTCGGCCTCCTGATGATCGCGGGCGAGCTTGACATCTCAATCGGGGCCATGATCCCGGCGGGCTCGATGTCGATCGCTATACTGTCGGGCTACTACGACCTGCCGATCGTCGTCGGCATCTTGGGTGCGCTCGCCTTCGGCGTCCTGGTAGGTCTGGCCAACGGCTTCCTGGCAGTACGCACGAGCGTGCCCTCGCTGATCATCACGTTAGGCACGCTGGTCGCAGTGCAGGGTCTTGTCCTCGCAGGATCCGTCATGCTCACCGGGGCAGCATCGGTTCCGCTCAATGCCCCGGCCTGGGCCAAGTTGGTTTTTGGCCAGCTCATCTTCGGCAAATTCCAGGTCATTATCCTGTGGTGGTTTGCGCTGACGGTGATCTTCGGCTTCGTGCTTCACGCGATGCGCTATGGCAACTGGATCTTTGCAATGGGCGGAGACGAGGTCAGCGCACGCAACGCCGGCATTCCGACCAATCGGCTCAAAATCGCGCTCTTCGTTCTGTCGAGCACGGCCGCCTCCTTCGTCGGAATGTGCGGTGCCATCCAGTTTAACTCCGCGCAGGTCTCTGGCGGCATGAACTACATCTTCAACACCATCGTCTCGATCGTGGTGGGCGGCGTGCTGTTGACCGGCGGCTTCGGCTCGGTCGCCGGCATCTTCCTCGGCGCGCTAACCTTCGCCGTCGTCAGCCAGGGTATCTATTTCACCGACATCGACCGCAACTGGTCCAACCTCATCATCGGCGTGATGCTCCTGGCAGCCGTTCTGATGAACAACACCTTCCGGGAGATCGCCATGCGCTACGTGCCCAAGAAGAGCAAGTGAGGATTAGTGCCATGTCCGACAAAGTTCCGATTCTAGAACTTCAAAAAGTCGATAAGAGCTTCGGTCCGATCGACGTGCTCTTCGACATTTCCCTCAAAGTCCGGGCCGGCGAGGTACTCTGCCTCCTTGGCGACAATGGCGCTGGCAAGTCGACGCTCATCAAGACGCTTGCCGGGGTGCACAAGCCGACCCGTGGCACCATCCTGCTTGACGGCAAGCCGGTCGAATTCAGCGGACCGCGCAATGCGCAGGAAATGGGTATTTCCACGGTGCATCAATTCGGCGGCACCTTTCCGCTGATGTCGATCGGCCGCTCCTTCTTCGTCGGGGTCGAACCGACCAAGGGGTGGGGCCCCTTCAAGGTCTATGACCGCAAGAAGGCCAACGAGATTGCCGTCAAGGCCGTGCAGGACTTCGGCATCACCCGGATCGACGATGGCGATCGCCTCGTCGGCGGGCTTTCAGGGGGTGAACGCCAGTCGCTTGCGATTGCCCGTGCCGTGCATTTCGGGGCCCGTGTGCTGATCCTCGACGAACCCACTGCCGCGCTTGGCGTGAAACAGGCAGCGCATGTGCTGCGGATCGTGAACGAGGCGAAGCGGCGGGGCCTGGCGGTGATCTTCATCACGCATCAGGTCATGCATGCCATGACGGTGGGGGATCATTTCGCGGTGCTCATCCGCGGGGCAATCGCCGCTGACTTCCGCAGGGGCGAAAAAACCCGCGAGGAGATCACCGACCTGATGGCGGGCGGGGAAACCATGGCGGACCTCGAGGCTCAAGTCGAAAGCTACATGGCAAGCCACGAGGGGCATCCGCCGCCGCCAGCCCAGTAATCGCTGACGGCGTCACAAACGAAACTGCGCGCTGCGCTCGGCTTCGACAGCGGCTCGAAAGGCCGCCGTCGAAGAAGGGAGAGTTGCGTCCGGAATCTGGAGGTCAAAATGAAGATTGCACTCGACCCGTTCATGCATAGGCATCTGTCGCTGGAGGCGTTGCCGGCAAAGGTCAAGGAGCTCGGTTACGACTGGATCGAGCTTTCGCCGCGCGGCGACTTCCTCGAATGGTTCAAGGCGCCGCGTGTCTTTCCCGATCGGATCAGAAGCTTCAAGAAAGCTCTGAAAGAGAGCGGTGTCGGCATCGCCTCGCTTTTGCCCATGTACCGCTGGGCCTCCAACGACGAGACCGAGCGCCAGGCCGCGGTGAAGCACTGGAAGCGGGCGATCGCGATCGCTGTCGAAATGGAAGTCGACACGATGAATTCCGAGTTCGGCCGCGGTCCGCATCCCGACAGGGGCTCCTGCTACTGCTGCCACACCGGATCGATGATCGAGGCCTGCGAGGACGCCTGGTGGCGCTCGATGGACGAACTGGTGCCGATCTTCGAGAAGGAAGGCATCAACCTGCATGTCGAGCCGCATCCGGAAGACTGGTGCGAGACGCTGCAGCCGGCGCTCGACATCATCCGGACGGTCAACTCGAAGAACGTCAAATTCCTCTACTGCGCGCCGCATACCTTCTACTTTGGCGACGACACCAAGGCGATGCTGCGCGAAGCCAAGGACGTGCTGGCGCATGTTCACGTCGGCGACACGTTCAACCACAAGGCCTCGTCCGGCCTGCGCTATATCCTCAATCCGCCGGGCACGCAGGCCCGCGTGCACCAGCACTTGAACATCGGCCAGGGCGAGGTGCCCTGGGACGATTTCTTCTCGACGCTCGCCGAAATCGGCTTCGATGGCATCATGACCGCCTGCGTCTTTGCGTGGGAGGACAAGGCCGACCATTCCGGCAAATTCATGCGCGCCGAAATGCAGCGCTATATCGACAAGTACCGGGGGACAAAATGACCCTCCAGGTCGGCGTCATCGGCACGGGCATGATCGGCCAGGATCACATCCGCCGCCTTACTAAAGTCCTTTCCGGCGCGGAGATCGTCGGTGTCACCGATATCGACCAGGCTCGAGCCGCCGCGGCCGCCCCCAGCGGCGCGGAAGTGTTCACCAGCCCATCGGCTCTGATCTCTTCGGAAAAGGTGCAGGCAGTGATCATCTGCTCCTGGGGACCGGCGCATGAGGAGCAGCTGCTCGCCTGCATCGCCGCCGGCAAGCCGGTGTTCTGCGAAAAGCCCCTGGTGACGTCCGCCGCGGCCGCGCTCCGCGTGATGGAGGCCGAGGTGGCCTTCGGCCGGCGTCTCGTGCAGGTGGGGTTCATGCGCCGTTTCGATGCTGATTATCGCCGCCTCAAAGCAGTGATCGACGCGAGGAAACTTGGCGCGCCGCTGATGTTCCATTCCGTGCATCGCAATGCCTCGGTGCCCGAGGGACTCTACACGTCGGAGATGCCGCTGAACGACACGCTGGTGCATGACGCGGATATCTCCCGCTGGCTGCTGTCGGACGAGGTCACTGGGGTCGAGGTGCGGGTGCCGCGCCGGTCCTCCCGTGGTGGTGAGTTACGCGATCCGGTTTTCGTGCTCTTGCACATGGCCTCGGGCGCGCTGGTCGACGTCGAGATCTCGGTAAACGTCTCCTACGGCTATGACATCCGCGGCGAGGTCAGCTGCGAGAGGGGCGTAGCCGCGCTGCCGAACCGACCGGCGACCGTGATCTCGGATGTGAACGGCATCCGTCAGGCGATCCCCGAGGATTGGCGCGAGCGCTTCATCGAAGCTTACGACCAGGAATTCCGGGAATGGATCGTGGCCGCATCGCAGGGCACCGCAACCGGTCCGTCGACCTGGGATGGATACGCGGCCACGCTCGTGGCCGATGCCGCTCTGCGTGCCGTGGGCAGCGGCGGCTTTGAAGCGATCAACTTGATAGCGAAACCCGAGCTTTACGGCACTCCGACCGCCTTGGCGGCGGAATGAACCGGAAGCTCGTCTCAGGAAAGATGGACAAATGATCAACGGAGAACGAACGATTTCCCGGCCCCTGCGCTGGGGGATGGTCGGTGGCGGGCGCACAGGCCAGGTGGGCTACAAGCACAGAACCGGCGCCCAGCGTGACGGCACCTACCGGCTCGTCTGCGGCGCCTTCGACCTCGACGCCGAGCGCGGCCGCGATTTCGGGACCAGGCTCGGCGTGGCGGCAGATCGTTGCTACGCCACCTATCAGGACCTCATCGTCGGAGAGACCGCCCGCGAAGACGGCGTCGAGGTCGTCTCGATCGCGACGCCCAACTTCACCCACTACGAGATCACCAAGGCCTGCTTGCAAGCGGGGCTGCATGTGATCTGTGAAAAGCCGCTCTTCTTCACCGTGGCCGAATGCGTGGAGATCGAGAAGCTGGCCGCACAGAAGGGTCTGATTGTCGGCGTCACCTATGGCTTCACAGGTCATCCGCTGGTTCATCAGATGGCCGCCATGGTCAAGAAAGGCATGCTCGGCGATATCCGTATCGTCGACATGCAATATACCCATGGCTTCAACTCGGGCGACGATGTGGGCGCTGGCGAAGCCGTGAAATGGCGCACGAACCCGAAGACCGCCGGCTCCACATTTGTCTTGGGCGATATCGGCACGCATCTTTACTACCTGTCCGAGATCGTGCTGCCGCATCTGAGGATCGAGAAGCTGCTTTGCGACCGCAAAGCGTTTATTCCGACCCGTGCGCCGCTGGAGGACCATGCAACGGTGCTCATGCACTATGGCAACGGGGCGCGGGGTCGTCTCTGGGTTTCGTCAGTGGACGCCGGGAACATGGGCAGCCAGCGCTATCGTTTCGTTGGTTCCAAGGCCTCCGTCGAATGGTCCGACAGCCGTCCCGATCAGTTGATCTACGAAGTCCAGGGCGAGCCGAACCGTACCCTGCATCACGGCATGCCGTATCTCGAAGAAGAGAGCCTTGCCGTTGACCGCATGGGCGCGCTGCATACCGAAGGTCTCGGCGACAGCTGGTCGAACATCTACCTGTGGATCGCGCAAGCAATCGACGCCAAGAACCGCGGCGACGAAGCCTTCCTGAAAACGCACCACTACCCGGGCATCAAGGCCGGCACGGAAGGTGTCCGCTGGCTGGAGAACTGCGTCCGCTCGGCCGACATGGGCGCCGTCTGGGTCGATTTCAAATAGTTCCTCCCACCTGGGGGCGCACTTGAGGTGCGCCCCCCTTTTTTTGGACAGAGACAAGATGAGACTTTCCATTTGCACCGACGTCATGGGCAATCTCTCCTTCACGGAGATGCTCGACAAATGCGTGAAACTCGGCGTCGAAGGCATCGAGATGACCGGCGGCGGCTGGTCGCGCGCACCGCATTTCCGCGCCGATGAGCTCTTGGCCGACAAAGCGCTCCTGAGGACGAAGCTCAAGGAGATCGAGGCTCGTGGGCTTCAAATCGCGGCGCTCAACTGCTCGGCCAACCCGCTCGATCCCGGTGCCATGGGCAAGCGTCACCGCAAGGAGATGGAGGATACCATCCGCCTCGCCGGCGAGATCGGCGTCAAGACAATAGTGACGATGTCCGGTTTACCCGAAGCGGCGCCCGGCGACACGGTTCCCAACTGGCTCGTCTACACCAAGAGCTGGCCTGACGAGATGCCTGAGCGCGACCGCTACCAGTGGGAGGATCGCGCTTTCCCGCTCTGGCATGACCTTGTGAAGCACGGCAAGGAAGCGGGCATCGAGAAATACGCGCTCGAAAACTTCTCGGCCATGCTCGTGTGGAACCCCGAGACGCTGTTCCGCCTGCGCAACGAGGTTGGTCCGACCGTCGGCATGAACCTCGACCCGTCGCACCTGATGTGGATGGGTGCTGATCCGATCGCCTCGGCAAGGGCGCTCGGTTCGGCCATCCACCATTGCCACGGCAAGGACACGCGCATCGAACGCGGCCTGGCCGACATCAATGGGCTGCTGGAACTGAAGGACGTCACCGACGTCGCCAACCGGACCTGGAACTATGTCGCGGTGGGTGCCGGCCATGACCTGCAATGGTGGAAGGAGTTCTTCTCCGTTGTCCGGATGGTCGGCTACAACGGCTGGGTCAGCCTCGAGATGGAAGATTTCACCATGTCCACCGAGGCGGGCATCCAGTCCTCCATCGATGCCTTGCAGGCCACGATCAGCCGCTGATTTGGCTCGGGCCGCCTGCGCGGCCCGGCCATCGCGCGCGAGGAAGAGATGCGCAACCCGATCATCATTGCCACCGCCCCCTGCTGCTGGGGTGTCGACGACGTGAAGAACCCCCACTTGCCGCACTGGGAAAAGGTGCTGGACGAGGCGAGGGCGGCCGGCTTCGGTGGTTTGGAGCTCGGGCCTTACGGTTACCTGCCGCTGGATATGGGGCTTGTTTCCGAAGCACTGAACAAGCGCGGGGTCAAGATCGTCGCGGGAACGATCTTCGACGATCTCGTTTCGCTCGCGAACCGCGAGAGCCTTCTTCGCCAGACCGACGAAATCTGCGCGCTGATCACCAACTTGCCCAAACCCGAAACGCTTCCCGGTCAGCGTTTCGAGGCGCCTTACCTGACGGTGATGGACTGGGGCCATGACGAGCGCGACTATGCCGCCGGCCACTCGGACCGCGCTCTCCGTCTCGATGCCGAGGCCTGGGCCGGGATGATCGACAATATCCGGGCGATTGCCCAACTGGCCCGCGACAAATATGGCGTGCGCGCCGCCATCCATCCCCATGCCGGCGGCTATATCGAATTCGCCGACGAGCTTGCCCGCATCGTCGAGGATATCCCCGCTGACCTGGCGGGCCTGTGCCTCGATACCGGCCATATGGACTATTCCGGCATGGACCCGGTGGCGACCCTGCGCCGCTACTGGGATCGCGTCGATTACATCCACTTCAAGGACATCGACGACGCGGTTTACGGCCAAGTCATGCGCGAGCGCATCCGGTTCTTCGATGCCTGCGCCAAGGGCGTCATGTGCCCGATCGGACGCGGCCGCATCGACTATCCCGCCATCCGCGCGCTTCTCACCGAGCTTGGCTATGGCGGCTACATCACCATCGAACAGGAACGCGATCCGCGCAACACCAGCAGCATCCTCGAGGATCTGGCGGCCAGCCGATCTTTCCTGGCCCGCGCCGGTTTCTGATGCGCAAGGAGATTTGAAAGTGAAGACACTCGACGTGATTACCATTGGCCGGTCCTCGGTCGATCTCTATGGCGCGCAGGTTGGCGGACGCCTCGAGGACATGGGATCCTTCAACAAATATATCGGTGGCTCGCCGACCAACATCGCCTGCGGCGCGGCCCGGCTTGGCCTGAAGTCAGGACTCATCACGCGGGTTGGCGACGAGCATATGGGGCGTTTCATCCGGGAGCAGCTTGTCCGTGAGGGCGTCGATGTGGGCGGGGTGGCGATCGATCCGGAGCGGCTGACGGCTCTGGTGCTGCTTGGCATTCGCGACCAGGAACAATTCCCGCTGATCTTTTATCGCGAAAACTGCGCCGATATGGCGCTAAGCGAGAACGACATCGACGAGAGCTACATCTCATCGGCCCGGGCGGTCGTCGTGACCGGCACGCATCTTTCGCATCCGCGCACCGAAGCTGCGGTTCTGAAGGCGCTGGATCTTGCCCGCAGGCACGGGGTTCGCACGGCGCTCGACATCGACTATCGCCCGAATCTGTGGGGCGTCGCCGGCCATGGCGAGGGCGAAAGCCGCTTTGTGGAAAGCGTCAAGGTGACGGCGAAGCTGCAGTCGAGCCTGCATCTGTTTGACCTTATCGTCGGTACCGAAGAAGAATTCCATATCGCCGGCGGCTCGACCGATACGCTCGAAGCCTTGCGCGCCGTGCGCGGCGTTTCTGGCGCAACGCTGATCTGCAAGCGCGGCGCGGCGGGAGCCGCGGCTTTCGAGGGAGCCATTCCGGCCTGCCTGGACAAGGGGCAGACAGGACCAGGTTTCCCGATCGAGGTTTTCAATGTGCTCGGCGCTGGCGACGGCTTCTTCGCCGGGCTGCTGAAGGGCTGGCTCGAGAATGCGGACTGGCCGACGGCCCTCAAATATGCGAACGCCTGCGGCGCCTTTGCTGTGTCCCGTCATGGTTGCACGCCGGCCTATCCGTCGCAGGAGGAACTGGAGTTCTTCCTCGATCGCGGGATCAACCGGCCCGATCTGCGAAACGACAGACAGCTGGAACAAGTCCACTGGTCGACCAACCGCCGACGCAATCACGGCGGTGACTGGTCCGAATACCGTGTCTTCGCTTTCGACCACCGCCTGCAGCTTGAGGAGATGGTCGGCTATACGCCCGAAAAGGGCGGGGCTTTCAAGGAACTCTGCCTTCAGGCAGCCTTGCGGGTTCAGGATGGGCAGCCGGGTTATGGCATCCTGTGCGATAGCCGCATTGGCCGCAAGGCGCTCCATGCCGCGTCGGGGACTGGCCTGTGGATCGGCCGCCCATGCGAATGGCCGGGCTCGCGTCCGCTGACGCTCGAACCGGAACTGGGCAGTGACTACGGCGGCCTTTCGGAATGGGCGCGGGAGAACGTCGTAAAGGTCTTGTGCTTCTGCCACCCGAGCGACGACCCCGAAACACGCGCCGATCAGGAAGCGACGGTCAAGCGGCTGTTCGAGGCATCAAGGCGCAATCAGCTCGAATTCCTGCTGGAGATCATTCCCTCCAAGGTGGGCGGCGTCGACGACGAGACGACCGCCACGCTGATCCGCCAATTCTACGATGCGGGCATTTATCCCGACTGGTGGAAGCTGGAACCGCTGAAGACGCGTAACGCCTGGGCCAATGCCATCGAAGCGATCGAGGAGAACGATCCTCGTACGCGCGGCGTCGTTGTCTTGGGACTCGACGCCCCCGAGGCCGATCTTGCGGCCAGTTTCGAGGTCGCGGCCGGCTTCGGTCTGGTCAGGGGCTTTGCCGTGGGACGCACGATCTTCGGCGATGCGGCACGGGCCTGGCTGAAGGGTGACATTTCTGATGCCGAGGCGGTGACACAAATGGCAGAACGTTACAGACGGCTGTGCGACATCTGGGACAAAGCGCGCAAGGCCGCCCGGAGGAATGCGCAATGATCAAGACGATTAGACTGACTACGGCACAGGCGATGGTTCGCTGGCTCTCGGTGCAGATGACCGAAGAGAGCGAACGCTTCATCGAGGGCGTTTGGGCGATTTTCGGGCACGGCAACGTGGCCGGACTTGGTGAGGCGCTGCATCGCATCGGCGACAAGCTGCCGACCTGGCGCGGCCAGAACGAGCAGACTATGGCGCACGCCGCGATTGCCTATGCCAAAACCAAGAGGCGCAGGCGTGCCCATGCTGTTACCTCCTCCATCGGCCCGGGCGCGACGAACATGCTGACGGCGGCGGCGTTGGCGCACGTCAACCGCCTGCCGGTCCTGTTCATCCCCGGAGACGTGTTCGCCAACCGGCGGCCGGATCCTGTGCTGCAGCAGATCGAGGACTTCGACGACGGCACCGTTTCGGCCAACGACGCCTTCCGCCCCTTGGTGCGCTATTTCGACCGGATCACGCGGCCTGAGCATCTTTTGACCGCGCTGCCGCGTGCGTTATCGGTGATGACCGATCCGGCCAATTGCGGCCCCGTCTGCCTCGCCTTCAGCCAGGATGTTCAGTCGGAAGCCCATGACTATCCGGAGAGCTTCTTTGAGCCCAAAGTGTGGCGTATCCGCCGCCCCGAGCCCGACCCGCGCGAGGTCGACGACATAGCGGCGTTGATCCGGCAGGCCAAAGCGCCAGTGATCGTCTCGGGCGGTGGGGTGCTCTATTCGGGGGCTGAAGATGAATTGGCCGCCTTTGCGCAGAAGCACAACATACCCTTTGTCGAGACCCAGGCCGGCAAGGGAGCCAACTCTTGGGAGGATGCATTCAATTTCGGCTCGCCCGGTGTGACCGGTTCCGAATGCGCCAACCGCCAGTGTGAACAAGCGGACCTGGTCATTGGCGTCGGCACGCGTTTCCAGGATTTCACCACCGGCTCCTGGGCCTTGTTCAAGAACGCCAGCCGCAAACTCGTCTCGATCAACCTGCATGGCTATGATGCCGCCAAGCATGGCGCTGTTCCGTGTGTAGGCGACGCGCGCGTGACCCTTGAGAAGCTCTCAGCACTGCTCGGCGGCCACAAGGCCCCCGCATTCGCCGCGAAGTCGCGGCTTGACTGGCACGAGACGGTGAAACGTGTCACCGCCGCGCCGGAGGGCGCGCCGGGTAATGCCTTGCCCACCGACGCACAGGTGATCGGCGCGGTCCAACGAGTGGCGACCGAGAAGACGGTGGTCATGTGCGCTGCAGGAACGATGCCGGGCGCGCTGCAGGTGCTCTGGCAGTCGGCAAAAGGTGGCTACCATATGGAATACGGCTATTCCTGCATGGGGTACGAGGTAGCAGGTGCCATGGGCATCAAGCTCGCAGCGCCGGACAAGGAAGTCATCTGCTTTGTCGGCGACGGCTCTTACATGATGGCCAATTCCGAGCTCGCCACCGCCGTCATGCGCCGCGTGCCCTTCACCGTGGTGCTCACCGACAACCGCGGTTACGGCTGCATCAACCGCCTCCAGATCGAATGTGGCGGGGCGGAGTTCAACAACATGTACAAGGACTCCAACATCGAGGCGCAGCCGGAGATCGATTTCGTTGCGCATGCCCGGTCGATGGGCGCTCGCGCGGAGAAAGCCGGCAGCATTGCCGAGCTTGAAGCCAAGATCGTCGAAGCGCGCGGTCGCAAGATACCAAGCGTCATCCTGATCGATACCGACGCCGTCCCAGGTACCGGCGCCGGTGGCCACTGGTGGGATGTCGCCGTGCCGCAGGCAGGCGGCCCGGAACGCCTGGAACGGGCGCGTGAGCGCTATAATCAGAATGCTGCAAATCAGCGTGCCTTCGACTAATCCGTGTTGGGCAATTCGGAGGACATGGAATGACCGACCTGCTGCGCAAGCCATTTGGTGCTCATGGAAAGGTTCATGAGATCACCCCAACCAATGTGGGATGGCGCTACGTTGGTTTTTCGCTCTATCGGCTGCGCGCGGGCGAACGTGCGGCCGAAGCGACCGGGGACCGCGAGGCCATTCTCGTGGTCGTCGAGGGAAAAGCCTCGATTACCGCCGCCGGCAAGGATTGGGGTGTGCTGGGCGAGCGGATGAACGTCTTCGAGAGAACCCCGCCGCATTGCCTTTATGTGCCCAACGGCGAGGCGTGGGAAGCTGTGGCACAGACCGATTGCACGATTGCCGTTTGCTCAGCGCCCGGCAAAAGCGGCCATCAGGCACGGAGGATCGGTCCTGAAGGCATCACGCTTACGGAGCGCGGCAAGGGCACGAACACGCGCTACATCAACAACATTGCCATGGAGAACGAGGATTATTGTGACAGCCTTTTGGTGACCGAAGTCTTCACTCCCGCGGGGCACTGGTCGAGCTATCCCAGCCATCGGCATGATGAGGACGATTACCCTCGCATCACCTATCTCGAGGAGACCTACTATCATCGGCTGAATCCCGCCTCCGGCTTTGGCATCCAGCGCGTCTATACCGACGACGGGGTCCTCGACGAAACCATGTCGGTAAAGGATCACGACGTTGTCCTCGTGCCGCGCGGAAACCACCCTTGTGGCGCGCCCCATGGCTTCGAGATGTACTATCTCAACGTCATGGCCGGGCCGCTTCGCAAATGGCGCTTCGTACCTGCGCCGGAGGTGGAATGGATCATGGAGCGCAATGCGAAATGATCAAAAGGGCACTCAATTGATGCCTTGATCGACGGCCTCGCCTCTAACGGAGCAGCTATTCATGCCGATCTTGAAATTTCATCTTTACCAAGGCCGCTCTCCCAATGAGATCGACCAGCTTCTCGATGCCGTCCATGATGTTGTGGTCCAGACATTCGATGTGCCCGCCGCAGATCGCTACCAGATTGTCAACGAACATAGCCCCCTGCATATGAGAGCTCTGGATACGGGGCTTGGCTTTTCTCGAACCGACAAGTTCGTTCTGCTAGAAGTGGTATCGCGCCCGAGAGGGAAAGCCGCAAAAGTCGCATTCTATGAGAACGTGTGTACCGCTCTCCAACAGAAATGCAGTATCGCGGCATCAGACGTGATGGTCTCGTTCACCGAAAATTCCGACGAAGACTGGTCTTTCGGGCATGGTCGGGCACAATTTCTCACGGGCGAACTTTGAGCCTCCTTTGAACTTATTTGTGACAAGACGATGATCTTGATCACGGGGCGAGACCACCGGTTCGACAGCCTCGGGTTGATCGGCTTCAATCACTCCGGCGGGTGTTCGGGCAGATTTTGGGGACTGTAGAGCACGATCGGTACGGTCGATATATAGGGCCGTACAACATGGGTCGCCTCATCAAAACCGAAATGGTTCATCAGAACGTCGAGGGTGAACTATGCCTGCAATTCCGGGCTTTGGTCGATCGTCAGCAACTGCGCGTCGACTAGACGGCGGGCTTCGATATCGAAATGAAGTTCAGGTCGACCTCCTGGCTCCCGAGCCATTCGGCCGCGGTCATTTCCTCCACGGTCATTAGCGTGAACGGCGGGTCCTCTGGCTGGAAACCTTCCGGCCAGTCGATTCCTGCCAGAAGCTTGCCAAGCACGCCGCTCATCACCGCGCGATCTTCCTTCCTGCGGAATTCGGGCGCCAGGACGAACCGGAACCCTACCCGGATGTCTCGGCTATCCCACGACGGGGCTGCGACTACACGGATGAAGTCGATGGACGCGTAGGTCCTGCCCTGCTCGGAATCCTTCCCGTGCGACTTGTGCAGTTTTGTGCGGAGAGCGCGGAGGACGTTGTCTGCGAAAGGATCCGGGAAGGCGAACCTGCTGTACTTGCGCCCGATGGCGTCCGCGAACCTGCTTCTGGCGGCGTCCGTTTCGAATCCTGCAACGCGCGTCAGGCTGGCAAGCAGGGATTTGTGCAAGGTCATAGCTTGGTTCAGGTCCACCACCACCTCGGGCGAAGGCGGGCGCTCCAGCGGCGCGAACGCCGGCGTCGTGCCGCGCCGGACGTTATCGATCAGCCGCTCGCTGGCTTCGACGAGCGGGGCCACAACAACCCACTCCTTGGCAGGTCCCCAGTTCACGATATCGCAGGTTTGGGTGATGACCGCGAAACCCAACGCGTCGCCCGCAGCCGGAAGCAGGTCGCCGTTCTCGATCCCGTCGACCACGACTACCTGCCTCACGTCCAGGCAGTAATCTCCCTGCTGCCACGAACGCAGACGTTCAGCCCATTCGGGAGCCGCGGCTTCTGCGTCCGGGATCATGCGTGGGGGTCACCCTTTCCTCAGTTGAAGACGCTTGAAGGTCTGCGGCTTGGCGCGAACGCTCCCAGTGTCATCGGCGCCGCCGGAACGTGCAAGGCGGGCGAACCAGTGGTCCTCCGGATTCGGCGCGGCCACCTCTGCCTTGCCCCAGTTCGCGTCCGGCCGTCCGGCGCCCCGTCCGGCGTAGGCTCTGACTTCGTCGAAACGCTCCTGCGAAAGGAGCTCGGCGACAGTCGTCCCGTCGCAGGCCATGTCCATCACCGCTCGGTTCTCTTCCGAGTTTCCGCGGTCGACAAACCGGAGGGTCGCATGAAGGCGGGCCAGCCGCTCCCGGTTGCCGTCGGCGATCGCCTCGCCGTTCATCCAGCGGTGGAGAGCTTGGCGGGTGCAGCCGAGCAGCCCGGCCAGCTGTTCCCATCCGCAGCCCGTTAGCCGCTTGATCTCGGCAAGCTGTCCCGGAACATCGAGCTGCTGCCCTTGTTCATTTTCGACCGGGGCCACTTCAAGCGTGCGGTCGATCGCGCTCGCCGAGGTACGGATGCGCCATGGCGACGCGATCGATCCTGCCGAACGCATCGTGCGGGTGGGGACATTGGTCGTGCCGCCGCGGCCGGCGGTGTAATCCGCGTCCGCTCGGGCGAAATGGAAGAAGGCCACGGCCAGATCGTAAGGATCGGACCCCATTTGCCGCTCTTCTCGCGTCACCGGATAAAACATCGGCGGCAGGTCGGGCGCTACAACGATCATCCTGTCACTCCTCCAAACGTTTCGAGGAACTTCCTGGTCACCGCCCACCGGAAGAACGCGTAGGATCGTGCAGCCAGCCCGAAGGCGGCGTCACGAATCAAGTCCGCTTCGAACCGGACAGGCGATGATTGATGGTCGGCAAACGTATCCAGGTCAAGGAACCAGGAAGCCTCCTTGATCGGCGGCATCACGTCAGGGTCATGTGAGCCACGCGCCGGCAGCATCCCCCACCTTGCCAGCATCTGCCCCTCTTGCACGCTGCACAGGATCTCGGAAACCGAATGGACCATGCTGTTGCCGATCGCCGTGCCCGAGACGGCCATCATTTCCGTTCTGAGCATGCCGTCGAACACGAACCCCTCCGTCAGCGGGACGCGGTCCACATAGCGCATCCCCATGCGCGTGACGTGCGTAGGTTTCAGGCTCCTGTGCAAGGCGGTCACAACCTTGCCGAGTCGTTCGATGAAGTCGGCCCGAGACACGTACTTTCTGGTTTCCAGGGTCAGGAAAGTCGATGTCAGGGTGACGCGCCAGGTGGCCGTTTCGTCGATGAAACGCCAGATGACCTCGTCAGCTGCAGCGACGGTGCCGACGTGCTGGTCGAACGCAACGGTTTTCAGCCGTTCGTCGGCCAGCAGGGGGTAGTCCTCCCTTACCAGTTCCTGGAAACCGGCGATGAAGGGCTTCTGCTGGATAGACACTATTTCCGGGAACCGCACTTGGTACATCACCGTGACCAACGGGGCGGCGGGAAGCGGAATCTCCTCAGGGCCCGCTCCGAAGAGCGGATTGAAATCACGGTCTGTCATTGCGGCTGCTCCTGTCCCCTGTGGGAACCATATACCAATGTAAAATAGAGCGTAAAGCAGAAAGTTCCAAACTCGCTTGCTCAATCGCGGCGTGAAGGCGGCGCTCCATACGGAAGCCCACTCGTTTCTCTCGACCGGGCGCGACGTCGACCTGTTCATGCTGCTCACCGATCCGGTCTTTGTCGGCCTCTGCCCGGATGCGGCGCACCTGGTCGTTGCTGGATGCGAGCCGGTGTCGTTGATGCAGCGCCACATCGAGCGGGTGGCGATCGCCCACTGGAAGAACGCCACCGGCCCGATGCCGGTCGACACGAAGATCGATGCGACGATCCATCAGCGCCACAAGCCCTATTTTTGCCGATTGGGCGCCGGCAGAGTCGACTGGCAGGCGTGGGCACGTGTTTATCGCGACAATCCGTTGGAGCGCTGGGCTCTGCTTGAATTGGACGATATCAAAGCCGTCGAAGTGACGCTCGACGCCATCGATGAAGACACGGCGGGTGACCCTCTGGTCTCAGCGCAGGCCCGCGACGTCGCCGCGGCGGTTGCCGAGCCAAAGCGCCAAACCATAGCAAGTGTGCGCTGGGGTGCCGAGCGGCCAACGGTCTTCGAATTGCGCCATCGCTTCGGGCGGCCAGGCCTTCCAGCCGGCATAGGCGGGTCGCCACTCGACCGCTGGTGTTGGGTCGATTTCGATCCAGTCTTGCCGCGGTGCGACAAGCTTGCGTATGCCCACTAACAGATGCTTGGCCTTGTGGGGCGTGGCGATGAAGCGGCCAAGAAGCTCTTCAACGTGGATGCGCCTAAGATTCTTAACTGGTACGTCGCGCCAGACGAGCGGGTGATCAGCGGCCACCCGCAGTTCTAAAAATTCTTCGATCAGCCGGGAGCCTTGGGGACTTTCCGGCCCTCGACAGCTGCTTGGTACGCGTCCTCCGGGTTGATTAGGCGCTGGCAGACAAACAACACGCTCCTTCGTCCGATAGCGCCAGCGAAGTCTTCCATGGCGATCGGTATAAGAGGAGAGGGAGTGGGCATCTTTCGATTTCACACCTACAGTGCCGAAAACATTGGTCTTTCGCGGCGCTCGTTGCGCAGTTTGTTACACAACACCTTATAGGGCGGCGAGAACCGCTTGTTCTGGCCCCCGGCAACCCATCGCCCCCCGATCTTCACCAGTTTAGGGGGGTGATTCACAAAACCGCCGTTCTGAGAAGAGGCGCGGAGACCAAATCACCCACGGGCATCAGAACGGTCTACGTCTCGCGCCCGTTTCTCCGGCGACCGACCCCATGTTGATCTGTCTAATGCTGCGAACGGAATCAGCAAGCCGGGCGCCGAATTCAGGTGTCTAAAACGACGACATCGCTGGCTTGCCAGTTAAGCGAAACCCGTTGGCCGATCTGTGGAAGCGAATGATGCCGCGGCTGTACCTTGGCCACGATCTCATGCCCCGCCACGTCGACGATGAAACGGGTCGTTTCACCGAGATACACTGTCTCGCGAACGATGCCCGAAATGTCCCCCTCGACGGGATCGACGGACATCTCCACGTGCTCGGGCCTTATCATGATCAAGCAGGGTCCATCCGGCGTCGACCTATTGGCTGCCGCGATGCGCAAGCCATGATACTTGACGGTGCCGTTTTCGGACAGGCATTCAAGCATGTTCGATTCGCCGACAAAGCTCGCCACGAACCGATTTCTCGGCCTTTGATACAGTTCATGCGGCGGGGAAATCTGTTCTATTCCGCCGTCCCTCATCACGACCACACGATCCGATAAGACAAGCGCCTCGTCTTGGTCGTGCGTGACGAACAGCACCGTCATCTTGAACTGCTGCTGGATGCGTTTGATCTCAAGCTTGAGCTGTTCGCGCAGGCTGCGATCGAGCGCGCCGAGCGGCTCGTCCATAAGGAGCACCTGCGGGTCGAAGACGATTGCGCGGGCCAGTGCGACGCGTTGCTGCTGTCCGCCCGAAAGCTCACGCGGATAGCGCGCCGCCAGATTTTCGAGACGCGTCACCGCGAGGACGTCGGCGACCCGCCGCCGTACCTCGTCGTCCGCCATCTCCCGCACGCGCAACGGAAAAGCGACATTCTCCGCAACGCTCATGTGAGGAAAGAGCGCATAGTTTTGGAAGACCATCCCGATGCCACGGCGGTGGGGTGGTTGGGCAATCGCAGACGTCCCGCCGATCAGGATGTCGCCGGATGTCGGCTTGTCGAAGCCTGCAAGCAATTTGAGCATCGTCGATTTGCCTGAACCCGACGGACCCAGCAGTGTCGTGAACTCGCCGGGGGCAATCGTCAGGCTCACCGAGCGCAATGCGTGAACATTGGCTCCATAGCGCCGCGACACGTTGCGGAATTCGACGGAAGTGCTCATGCTTCTTGTCCTTCCCGTTCGGATTGGACTTTGCGTGTGCCGGCAAGGAACGCTCTGATCTGAGAGCCCCCGACGACGAGGATGACAACGGTGACGATGATGCTCGATGCGGCGCTCATCGTCGGATCCAGCTGGATGCGAATGTCGCTCCACATCTTGATGGGTAGCGTCGGCGCCTGTCGACCAAGAAGGAACAGGGTGATCAGCAGTTCGTCAAAGGACTGCAGAAATGACATCAGCCACGCGGCCAGGAGAGCCGGTGACAGTATTGGTACGACGATTTTCCAAAACACCCGTGCTGGGCCGGCGCCGAGCGTCGCGGCCGCAGATTCTATGTTGCGGTCGAGCCCCCGCACGGCTGCGACCAGAATGATCACCGCATAAGGCGCACAGTAGAGCAAATGTCCGATCACAAGACCGGCAAAGGACCCGATCAGCCCCAGCTTGCCGAGCGAAACGTATAGGCCGAGCGCCAGGATGATGACCGGCAGCAGCAGCGGCGCCAGAATGAACAGGAAGATTTCACGTTTCGCCCCCATTCGCCCTCGCACGAGGGCAAATGCGGCCGTTCCACCGATGATCACGGACAGGCAAGCAACCACCGTTGCCAGTTTCAGACTCTGGAAGAGGGCTATTCGCCATTCCGGGTCCATCATGAAGTTCCGGTACCAACGGAGCGAAAAACCTGGCGGCGGGTAAACGAGAAACGGCGAGGAGCTGAATGACAGCAGATAGGCGATCAAAAGCGGAGCGAGAAGAAAAGCGATGACGAGCAGAAGATAGGCCCACAACAATATGCGAGCGAAACAGGACGATCGTCCGAATGCGGCGTAGAGGGCATCCTCCAGGCGCAGAAGGAGCCAGCGGAAAGGTCTCGTCACTTTGCCGGATCGGGCGCGGATGAGCAGCTTGTCCGAAAATCCCGGACGCCGGTGGCTTTCCTGAAGGGCCCACATCTGCTCGATGGGCACGAACAGGTTCGACAATGCGAGCATCGCTATCGTGACTGTGAGAAGGCAAATGGCAACAGCGTAACCGGTCTGAAAATCGAGCAGCGTCGTCAGTTGCGTGACGACAAGCTGGGAAATCATGGTGTCCGACGGCCCGCCGAGAAGCACCGGCGTGATGTAGAAGCCGATCGAAATGATGAAGATCAGCACCGCGGCGGAGATGATAGCGGGCAGGCTCATCGGCAGGTAGACCCGCATGAACGCGCGGACGGGATGCGCGCCGAGTACTTGCGATGCCTTTTGCAAGGAACGGTCGAGTTGCGACATGCTGGCATAGAGAATGAACACAGCGGTTGGCATCAGGACATGGACCAGGCCAATGTAAACGGCCGCGCTCGTCCCCAGAATTTGCAGCGGCCTGTCAATCAAGCCGAAGTCCATAAGCAGCGTGTTGAGCACACCGCGCCGCCCGAGGATCACCATCCATCCATACGTACGGATCAAGAAGGCGGTGAAAAGCGGCACGAGAAGAGCGATACTGAACAATGCTGCCTTGCGCCGTTCGAGCGTCGTCATGAAATATGCGACGGGATAGCCGAGCAAGACGCATACAGTGGTGGTGACCACGCCGATTCGCAGGCTACGAAGCAAGACGTCAGCATAAAGGGGGTCGGTCAGAATTGCCCGGTAGCGGCTGAAGTCGAGTGCTGCGCCATTGATGCTTCCCCATAGTGCCCCCAGGAGTGGCAGCAGAAGGAACGCGCCGATCAGAACCAGAATGGGCGCGAGTTGGGCAAACGGCACCAGCAGTCGTGGATCATGTCGGGAACCGGTGCCCTCACGTGTCACGGGCCCGCTCATCTCTTCGCGGAGTTCCTGCACTGCAGCCATCGGCCTCCCTCTCGACACGAGCACATCTTCGCCAAGCGACCCGGTGTTCCTTTCCATCCATTGTGTCAGGCATTTTCTTATGCACAAATATCAATTTTTCGCCCGTAACATTCACCTGCGATATGGAAACGCCGGATGCAGATATCGCTGCGCCACATCGAAGTCTTTCATGCCGTCATGAATGCCGGCAGCCTGACCAAGGCGGCTGAGGTCATGCACACGTCGCAACCGACACTCAGCCGCGAACTGGCCACGCTTGAGCGTCTGCTCGGGTTTACGCTTTTCGAAAGGCGTTCGAGGCGTCTCTTCGCAACGGAAAAGGCGTTGCTCTTCCACGACGAGGTCCAGCGATCCTATGTCGGCCTCCAGCAACTGGTCGAATCGGCCCGCGCCATTCGCGACGACACGAACTCGCATGTGCAAATCGCCTGTCTGCCGCTTTTTGCGCAGACACTTCTGCCGCGCATGTCCAAGCGCTTTCTTCAGGCTGAGCCGTCCTGTCGGCTTGGTTGTTGCTCGCTCGACCATTCGCTGCTTATGCGCGAGCTGCTCGATCTGCGCCACGAACTCGGGGTGATCGAAGTCGGTGTCTCCATCGATGGGGTGGAAGTGGAGGAGGTGACGGTGGGCGAGGAGGTCTGCGTTCTTCCAGCCGGCCACCCCTTGGCGGCACGCGAGGTCATAGCCCCTGGCGATCTGGATGGGGAAGATCTGATAAGCTATGCTTCAAGCGATCCCTATCGCAAGCGCTTCCATGGCCTTTTCATGGATCCACGCTTCTCTCAGCATGTCCGCCTGGAGGTCACCACCGCAGAGGCCATTTGCGCGTTCGTGCTGCAAGGAATCGGTGTCGCCCTCGTCAACCCGATCAGCGCGCGGGCTTATCGCGATCGGGGTCTCGTGGTCCGCCCGCTGTCGATCTCAATCCCGTTTGTCGTTGGAATTTGCCGTCCGCAAGGGCGGCCGATGACGCCGCTCGCAGCGGTCGCGGCACGCCTTCTGGTCGAGGAATGCCGGGAAATGGCGGACGAACTCTCGGTGCCCGGAGTCTGGACGAGCGACAGGTAGCAGGCCGACAGACAGGCTCGGGCATTCATATCAGAAACGAATAGTGCGTCGAAAAAATACGCATTTTTATTGCAATTTGCGATCTGGAATAATGCTTCCAACCCGGAACTCGGAAACGATGGAAGCTGCCGGCAATGACGATCGCCAATTTCGACGGTATCGACGCACCGAAAAGACTTCAGACCCCTGAAGAAAAAAACTTGGCGGAGAAAGGAGGCTTCCTACAGGTTGAGGACGTCGATCTCCGCGAACTCTGCGAACTTGTCGGGACGCCAGCCTATGTCTATTCGTCGACAGCCATCGTCGACGCGTACCGATCCTTCGAGGACGCATTCGGCCGCAACCGAATTGCCATCTGTTTCGCGGTGAAGGCAAACAGCAATCTCTCGATCCTTTCGCTGCTGCGAAGCCTCGGCAGCGGCATGGACATCGTCTCCGGTGGCGAACTGGCCAGGGCATTGTCCGCTGGCGTCCCGGGCGAACGAATCGTCTTTTCGGGTGTCGGAAAGACGGCCGCCGAAATCCGGCAGGCCCTCGACGCCCGTATCCACCAGTTCAACGTCGAATCGGCTGCGGAGCTCCAATTGATCGCGGCCTTGGCGGCTGAACGGAAGGTGCGCGCGCCGGTAAGCCTTCGCGTCAATCCTGACGTGGACGCCCTGACTCATGCCAAGATCTCCACCGGCCGGAAGGGCGACAAGTTCGGCATAGCGATGGAAGACGTGGCGAGGCTCTATGCCGATGCGGCGGCCGACGCCCGGCTGGACCCGGTAGGGCTCGCTGTTCATATCGGTTCGCAGATCACCGAGCTGTCGCCTTACCAGTCCGCCTACAGCCGGCTCAGAGGCTTGGTTGGAGAGCTGCGCGCCGCTGGCCTGCCCATCCGTCGGCTGGATCTGGGCGGCGGGCTCGGCATCAGCTATGGCGGGAATACCAGCGCGCCGAGTCTTGCGGCATATGCCGATATCGTGTGTCGCACGGTGGGAGACCTGGGCCTTGAACTGACGATCGAACCCGGCAGGCGGATCGTGGGCGAGGCTGGTGTTCTGGTCACCGAGGTCCTCACCGTCAAACACGGCGAAGATGCCGATATCGTCATCATCGACGCCGGCATGAACGACCTCGCTCGTCCGGCGCTATATGGGGCCGTCCACCCCGTCTCCTTGCTCGTCGGGCGCCCGGGCCTGAAGCGGCCGTGTCGCATTTTCGGGCCGGTTTGCGAGAGCGCGGATTTCTTCGGATGCTACGCTGATCTCCCCCCGTTGATGCAGGGAGACCGGCTCGTTTTGCATGCAGCCGGAGCGTATGGCGCGTCGATGGCGTCGAACTACAACACCCGCCCGCTCGCTCCCGAAGTGCTCGTCAAAGGAGACAGCTATGCCGTGGTTCGCCGCCGGCAGAGCATCGCCGACATGCTGGTCCTCGAGAAGGATGCGGGATGGTTTGCTGCTTCCGGCCGGCGGAAAGGCGACGCTCTGTCCGGGATTGTCTCCAGATGAGCCATGCAGCCTTCCTGTCAGCAACGCCAGACGGCATCGGCGCTGCAAGCCATCCCTTCATCAAGATGCACGGTTTGCAGAATTGCTTCGCCGTCCTCGATTTCCGCAAACGCGCCAGCACGCCGCAGCCGGAGGACATCGTGCGGCTATGCGACCCGCGAGTGGGAATCGGCGCCGATCAGCTGATTGTCATTCAGCATCCGTCGGATAAAGGCCGGGCCGCCGGTGCGGCGGCATTCATGCGGATCTACAACATTGATGGACGCGAAGTTTCCGCTTGCGGAAACGCAACACGTTGCGTGGCCTACCTGCTGATGGAGGAGGCGGGCGTGCGATGGGTGCGGATCGAGACTTCTGCCGGTATCCTCCGCTGCCGCCTGGCGGGGGCGATGCAGGTGAGTGTCGAACTGGGGCCAGTCAGCCTCGACTGGCGCAAGATACCGCTCGCCCGTGAAGCGGACACACTCGATCTGCCGGTCGAAAGCGGCCCGCTCAAGCACGGAGTCGGCATCAATATCGGCAATCCGCATGCGGTTTTCTTCGTTCGCGGTTTGGATCGCGCGGAGTTTGCCCGGCACGCAGCGGTTGTCCAGAATGATCACCTCTTTCCGCAAGGCGCGAACGTCGAAGCAGTTGAAGTTCTGGACGACCGAACGATACGCCTCAGCATCTGGGAGCGTCCCGGCCTTCTGACCGAAGCCTGCGGCACGGGCGCATGCGCCGCTGCCTTCGCGGCCAGGCGACGCGGGCTGATCCACAGCGATGATGTCCAGGTACAGATGCCAGGCGGTACCCTGACCGTAAGGTTGGATGGGGACACGACAACGATGACCGGACCGGTCGCGTTCTGTTGTCATGGATTTGTCGACCTTAACGCCGATCCGCCCGCCAATGCGCCGAACGGCCAACGTATTCCTAACCACTGAAAAGAAAAGGGGAACAACATGAAGTACCGAATATTGTGCGCAGGTCTGCTTCTGGCGTCGACCATTGCGGCCAGCGCCGACGACGTCCTCCCGGCCAATCTGAAAGGCGCCGGAGAGGTCGTGATCACGTCCGGCGGCGGGACCTGGGAACAAGCCCAGAAAAATGCCTTCTTCGATCCTTTCACGCGAGACACCGGGATCAAGGTTGTGCTGGTTCCCGAGGACCACGCCAAGCTGCTCGCATCGGTGAAGATGGGACAACCGGAAGCCGACATCACGTCCCTGCCGGGCGGCATGTTAGGGGGCTTCGTCAACAAGCAGGCCGTGGAGAAGATGGATTATGGCTTCTTCACCCCGGCAACGCTGGAAAATATCCCCGAGAAACTGCGCGGCGAATACGGCGTCGGCGCTCTCCTCTATTCGGTTGGCGTCGCCTACACGACCACGAAATATCCGGACGCGGGCGCGGCGCCGAAGAACTGGAAGGACTTCTATGACCTCACCGGCTTTCCGGGTACGCGCTCGCTTCCCAAATGCGAGAAAATGATTGATGGCGGGCTGCTCGAAGGCGCGCTGATGGGCGATGGCGTGGCGCCCGACAAGGTCTATCCCATCGACATGGACCGCGCATTCGCCAAGATCGCCAAGATCAAGGACGATGTCGGCCGCTGGTGGATCGCCGGCGCCGATGCCCCGCAAAGCCTCATAGACGGTGAGGTCGACATCGCCGACGCCTATAACGGCCGGATCTACGCGGCGAAGGCTCAGGGCGCTCCGCTCGCATTTTCATGGGACCAGTCGCTGCTTCAATACGACTATTGGGTCATCATGAAAGGCTCGCCTAACAAGGAGAATGCGGCAAAGTTCCTCGCCTATATCTCGCGTGCCGAACCGCAGGCGGCCTTTGCCAAGGCGATTGGCTACGGACCGATCAACAAGAAGTCCTTCGACCTTCTGCCGGAAACGCTGACGAGCGTGCTTCCGGGATCACCGAAACTGGCGAAACAGCAATTGTTCCAGGATTACGCCTGGTGGAACCAGACCGGAGCGAATGGACGGACAAACTGGGATGTCGCCCTGGAACGCTGCGTCAAGCTGCTGTCGCAATAAATAACCCGAAACAAGCAGGTCATCCGCCTTTTTTGCGGTGGGGCATGGCATGCCCCACCGTGATTGGCAAGCCGTGCATGGAGCCTGGCAAATGGTATACGAGCCAAACCTCTGGGAAAGCGGCGTCGTGAAGGACCTGATGCGCTTCTCTCACCCCAAACTCGCCGATTTCGCTTGGCCGCATTGCGAAATAAGAGGGGCCCGGCCCGGCCCGCGGCTTTGCATATCGGCGGGTGTTCACGTCAATGAGGTCTCAGCGATCGAGGCGGCCGTTCGCCTACAAAAGCTGTTCCGGCCGCAGGCGCTCGCCGGATCCGTGTCGATTATTCCGCTCCTCAACCAGCCTGCACGTTTCCACTACAGCGAATATGTCTGTCCGCTTGACGGCAAGAATATCAACTTCACCTTCCCGGGTCGGCCCGATGGAACGTTTTCGGATCTCCTTTGCCAAGCTGTGATGAACGAATGGACGGCCGGCGCGGACTGCTATGTGGACCTCCATGGCGGAGATCTTCGCGAGAATGTCTGCAGGTACTCGATCTATCAACGGACCGGCGATGAAGCCTTCGATGCCCACGCGCGTGCGCTGGCACGGTGCTTCGACGCGCAGGTGATCTTGGGATTGCCGCCTGCCAGCATGCTGCATCCGGGCAGGCCTCCAACCGGCTTCGCCCGCGACGGGCGGTATGCCGTAATGTCGGAGGCCGGATCGCACGGTCTCGTTGAGGAGAGCTGTGTCGAATTTCACGTGAACGGCGTTCTCAATATAGCCCGGTATCTCGGCATGATCGACGAGCCGAGCGAGCCTTTCAGGAACACTCGGAATGCCTGCAACGACAATATTTGGGTGGAAGCGCCAGCCGATGGCGAATTCTTCGCCAACATCGAGCCCGGAGACCGTGTAGCGCGGAACCAGCTTTTGGGCGGCGTCCGCGATCTCTTCGGTGAACCGGTGGCCGAGCTGCGGTCGCCGGCCGACGGAATTGTGTTGTGGCGTATGACCCATCCAACCCTCCGCAAGGGGATGTGGGCGTTGGCGATCGCCACGGAGGAGCCCGCGGTCTGATCCTTCGACGGAGTCACCGGCGGAGGTATGCTGAATGGTCGGAGCGGGCGGAGGGATTGATTGCGCAGCTCGCAGTCACTGCCATCGTCAGGAACCCTGGCCATGCGGCTTGAACAGGCGCTTCAGGCATCCAGCGTCGCTCCATCGCAAAATCTAAACACTCGCTTGCGCTATCCGGGAAGGTGATACCTGTTCGATAAGCCAGCTCTGAAATGCTGAAGCCGTGGGGTTGTCGCTTTTTCCCTCAGGCAGCACGACATAGTAGTTGTTATTCGTGGTGATGGGCCGCGGAACGACGATGGCGAGCTTTCCGGATCGCAGCTCTTCCTCGATCAGATAGCGTGGCAGGAGCGCGAAACCCATTCCCGCGATCGCGGCCTCGATGATCATGTTGAATTGGTCGAAACGGCTTCCGTGGAAAGCGTTCGCCCCTTCAAGACCGTCCAATTCGAACCATTCGCTCCACTGCTTCGGCCGTGTCGCCAGATGAAGAAGTGGTGCGCCCGCCGGATCGGAACTCTCCAGTATCGGCCAGCTAGACATGAGGTCGGGGCTTCCCACAGGCAGGACCACCTCGCTGCACAGGTAGGTGCAGATCCCGTGGGCCCAGATAGGCTGCCCGTAATGGATGGCCACGTCAAAACGGTCGACCGAGAAATCGAACGGCTCTGACCGAGAGGCGACGTTGACGACGGTTCCCGGATGTCTCTCGAGGAAGTCCGGCAGCCTGCGCGTCAGCCATCGTGCGCCGAAGGTCGGAAGCGTGGCGACAGACAGGACCCTCTTGCCGTCGGCGGCAGCCATCGCGCGGAGAACCATTTCCTCGGTCTGTCCCATCAGACGGATGACTTCCGGCAGGAGGGACTGGCCGACGGCGGACAAAACCACCCGCTGGCGTATCCTCTCGAAGAGCGGCACGCCAAGCTGATCTTCCAACGCGCGGATCTGCCTGCTCACAGCGCTCTGCGTGAGATTCAGCTCGGCCGCCGCCAAAGTGAAGTTTCCGTGCCGGGCCGCGCATTCGAAAGCCTGCAGCACCGACAGGTCGGGGATCATTGTCCGGTTAAGTTTCATTCCAAATTCGCATCAAGTTATCATGAAAGATCGCGATACAGCGTCTCAGCGTCAAGTTACGATGAAAATTGAGAATGATCTATATGCACTGAGCTGCGAGCCGCAAAAGCGATGACGCAATCCGACTTCATTACCTCCGACTCTATCCGATCAGACTTCTCCGCGGCCATGTCTGCGATGTACCGCGACGAGGTGCCTGCATACGGCACGCTCATGAGGCTGGTCGCTCGGGTGAACGAGGAGGTGTTGGCGGCCGATCCCGAAATGAGGGAACGGCTCGCGGTCACGGACTCCCTCGAGCGCATTTCCGAGGAACGGCACGGCGCGATCCGATTGGGTACCGCCCAGGAACTTTCGACGATGCGTCGTGTCTTCGCCGTGATGGGCATGCATCCGGTCGGCTATTACGACCTCTCCACCGCGGGCGTCCCCGTGCATTCGACGGCGTTCCGGCCCGTTGGCGACGCCAGACTTAAGATCAACCCTTTCCGCGTGTTCACCTCGCTGCTCCGCCTCGACCTCATCAAGGACGAGGTTCTGCGCAACGAGGCCGCCGACGTCCTGTCGAAGCGGAAAATATTCACCGATGGCGCGCTTGCTCTGGTCGAGAAGGCGGAACGACAGGGAGGCCTGGACCGACAGGACGCCGAGCGTTTTGTCGAAGAGGTGCTCCAGACTTTCAGGTGGCACGACAAGGCGATCGTCAGCGCCGACATGTACGAGCGGCTTCACAACGCCCATCGGCTGATCGCCGACGTCGTCTCGTTCAAGGGCCCCCACATCAATCATCTGACGCCGCGCACGCTGGACATAGACCAGGTTCAGGAGCGCATGCCGGGCGAAGGCATCGCGCCGAAAGCCATCGTTGAAGGGCCGCCGGCCCGCCGATGCCCGATCCTGCTGCGCCAGACATCGTTCAAGGCCCTCGAGGAAGCGGTGTCGTTCCGTGACGCTGGCGGCAGCTGGCGGTCCGGCTCGCATACGGCCCGGTTCGGCGAGATCGAACAGCGCGGCATCGCTCTGACGCCCAAAGGCCGCGCCCTCTACGACCGTCTGCTCAACGAAGCACGCCAGCGCTGCAGGCCCGCGGCAGACGGCTCGAACACTTCCGAATACGAGGCGGCTTTGGCGGAGGCATTCAGAGCGTTCCCGGATGATTGGAACGCGATCCGCAGGCACGGCCTGGGCTACTTCACCTATTCGTTGACGGCAGAGGGCCAGCGCCGCAAGAGGATCGACATGGACCTCGAAGCCGCCATCGATGCGGGCCTCGTGCGGTTCGACCCGATCGTCTACGAGGATTTCCTCCCGGTCAGTGCCGCCGGCATCTTCCAGTCCAATCTCGGAGACGACGCCACGCAGGAGTTCGTCGCGAGTCCGAACCAGAAGATGTTCGAACGCGAACTCGGTGCAACCGTGCTGGACGAGTTCACGCATTACGCGGGTATCATGCGCGCCTCGCTGGACCGCTGTCTTCGCCATGGAGGCTTCGCTGCGGCGGCGGCCGAGTAATGAGCCGTATGCTTGACACGAACCACATCGCTGCTCTGCGCGAGCTCATCGGCGACCATGCGGTTTTGACCGAAGCGGCCGACATGGCCGCTTACGAAACCGGAGCACGCTACGACAAGGGACGCGCAGCATTCGTCGCGCGCCCCGCGTCGACCGAACAGGTATCGGCGGTTGTCGCCTACTGCGTACGCCACGGCATCCGTCTCGTTCCCCAGTCCGGCAACACGGGCCTGGTGTCCGGGTCGACGCCCGATGTCAGCGGGACCCAGGGCGTGCTGAGCCTCGATCGTCTCACCGGGATCTTCGATCTGGACGTGGCTAACCGGTCCGTGAGGGTGGCTGCGGGACAGAGGCTTTCGGAGCTCAACGCGCGTTTGGAAAA
The DNA here is from genome assembly GCF_033977205.1 of Mesorhizobium album. Taxonomy (NCBI): domain Bacteria; kingdom Pseudomonadati; phylum Pseudomonadota; class Alphaproteobacteria; order Hyphomicrobiales; family Phyllobacteriaceae; genus Mesorhizobium; species Mesorhizobium album. The sequence goes on from NZ_JAVIIW010000016.1 coordinate 90,705, forward strand.
CTCAGGGCTTTGCTTTCCAATCGACCTCGGCGCGGATCCTCGCATCGGCGGCATGATCGCCACCAACACTGGTGGCTCCCGGTTCCTTCGGTACGGCGATGTCCGGCGCAACACGCTCGGCCTCAAGGTCGTCCTCGCGGATGCCGAGGGGACCATTCTCGACCTTGCGTCGGACCTGAGGAAGAACAACACCGGGGTCGATCTCAAGCAGCTCTTCATCGGGACATCCGGTTCCTTCGGGGTGATCACCGAATGCGTGCTGAATCTGGAGGCCGTGCCGCGGCAGACCGCGACGGCGCTTCTCGTGCCTTCGTCGCCCGACCAGGTTTCCGATCTGTTGATAGCCATGGAGGCTTCGCTCGGGACTTATCTGTCGGCTTTCGAAGGCATGTCCGGTAATGCGGTCCGCGCGGCCCTCGATCACGTGCCCTCGCTCCGCAACCCCTTCCAGGACGCAGCGGTACCCGACTTCATGATCCTCGTGGAGATCTCGCGGTCGAATGCTCTCCGCACGGGCGAGCAGAGTCTGGACGAGGTCCTTGAGGCCGTTCTCGCGGAGATCTGGGAGGGCCAACTGATCGCCGACGCGTTCGTCGGTCCGCCGCATGAAATCTGGGCAATGCGCCACGCGCTCTCCGATGGCGTGAAGCATCGTGGCCGACTGATCGCGTTCGACCTTTCCTTCCGCCGCGGCGACGTCATGCAGTTCCTCGAGCGGATGAAGGCCGAGCTGCCCGCGAAGTTCGCGGATGTGACGATCTGCGACTTCGGCCACATCGGCGACGGCGGCGTCCATTTCAATCTCGTAGTGCCAAAGCATGACGTCCGGATGTCGGACGGCATATTCGAGAACAGCCTCAGGACGTGGGTCTTCGACATCGCGGTCCAAGAATTCGGCGGCAGCTACAGCGCCGAACACGCGGTAGGCCCGAAGAACCAAGCCTTCTATGACCGGTACACACCACCGGAAATCCGCAAACTGGCCGCAGGGCTGAGGGTGGTCACGTCGGCGGGCGCGCTGGGGTCGGTGAAGTTTTGAGAATGACGCGGCACTGCCGCGGCGAACACACGGAAAGGTGCGGAAGCAATCATGACAAAGACCGTCGACGTGAAACAGGAAACTGCGCGCCTCTTGGACAAGCTGGGCGTCTCCCGCGAGGTCTGGTCCGGGGGCGACATGCCGACCTATAGCCCGGTTTCGGGTGAGCAGGTCGGCGCGCTGAAGACCGTGTCGGCCGCCGACGCCGCGCAGGCCATCGAAGCCGCGCACGAAGCCTTCAAGAGCTGGCGGCTCGTTCCCGCGCCGAAGCGCGGCGAACTTGTCCGCCTGCTCGGAGACGAGCTCCGGGCTGCCAAGGAGGACCTCGGCCGCCTCGTTTCGATCGAGGCGGGCAAGATCACGTCGGAAGGGCTCGGCGAGGTCCAGGAAATGATCGACATCTGCGATTTCGCCGTCGGCCTGTCGCGACAGCTCTACGGCCTGACCATCGCCACCGAGCGGCCTGGCCACCGGATGATGGAGACTTGGCATCCGCTGGGCGTGGTGGGTGTGATCTCGGCGTTCAATTTTCCGGTTGCCGTATGGTCATGGAATGCGGCCCTTGCGCTGGTCTGCGGCAACCCTGTGGTCTGGAAACCTTCGGAGAAAACGTCGCTGACTGCCCTTGCATCGCAGGCGATCCTCGAACGCGCGATCGCGCGCTTCGGCGAAGCTCCGGCGAACCTCTCCCAGGTTCTTGTCGGCGACCGCCCCATAGGCGAGATCCTCGTTGATCACCCGAATGTGGCGCTGGTTTCCGCAACCGGGTCGACCCGCATGGGCAGAGAGGTTGGGCCCCGCCTGGCGCAGCGCTTCGCACGCTCTATCCTTGAGCTCGGCGGCAACAACGCTGGCATCGTATGCCCGTCAGCCGATCTCGACATGGCGCTCCGCGCGATAACGTTCGGGGCCATGGGTACGGCCGGACAGCGCTGCACGACGCTGCGCCGCCTGTTCGTGCATGAGAGTGTCTACGATAAGCTGGTTCCGCGGCTGACGAAGGCCTACCAGAGCGTCTCGGTGGGCAACCCCTTGGAAACGTCTGCCCTCGTCGGTCCTCTGATCGATAAGCAAGCGTTCGAAAACATGCAGAAGGCGCTCGCTTCGGCGAAGGCCGAAGGCGGTTCGGTGACCGGGGGCAACCGTGTCTGCGATGCCGGCAGGGATAGCGCCTATTACGTGCGGCCCGCGATCGTCGAGATGCCGAAGCAGTCCGGACCGGTGCTCGATGAAACGTTCGCGCCGATCCTGTACGTTATGAAGTATTTCGATTTTGACCGGGTCATCGCGGAACACAATGCGGTAACCGCCGGCCTCTCATCCTCGATCTTCAAGCTCAACATGCAGGAAGCCGAACGCTTCCTCTCCGCCGACGGCTCGGACTGCGGGATCGCCAATGTCAATATCGGCACCTCGGGAGCCGAAATAGGCGGCGCGTTCGGCGGCGAAAAGGAGACGGGCGGCGGCCGCGAGTCCGGCTCCGACGCCTGGAAGGCGTACATGCGGCGCGCGACCAACACCGTGAACTACTCCAGGACGCTGCCGCTCGCCCAGGGCGTCTCCTTCGACATCGAGTGACGCCATGACGATCGATGCTGGAATAGAAGAGCCTCCGTTCCGATCCGCGTCCCGCATCGCCACCATCGGCGTGTCCAAAATCCTCGCCATCGGCGCACGTGCAGCCGCCCTGAAGCGGGAAGGCCGACCGGTGATCATCCTCGGCGCGGGCGAGCCCGATTTCGACACGCCCGACAATGTGAAGAAGGCTGCGAAGGCAGCCATTGACCGAGGGGAGACCAAGTACACGGCGCTCGACGGCTCCCCGGCACTCAAGAAGGCCGTGGCGGACAAGTTCCGCCGCGAAAACCGCGTCGATTACGCGCTCGACGAAATCACCGTCGCCGCGGGGGCCAAGCAGATACTGTTCAATGCGTTCATGGCCAGCGTCGATCCGGGCGATGAGGTGATCATCCCGACGCCCTATTGGACCTCCTATTCCGACATCGTCGAAATCTGCGGTGGCGTCCCCGTTCTCGTGCCTTGTGAGGTGGAGGCGGGGTTCAGGCTCAAGGCGGATCAGTTGGAGAAGTCCATCACGCCAAAGACCCGTTGGTTGCTTTTGAATTCGCCTTCCAATCCCTCCGGCGCGGCCTACAGCGCGTCGGACTATCGGCCGCTGACGGAGGTGCTGCTTCGCCGTCCGCATGTCTGCCTGATGGTGGACGACATGTACGAGCACATCGTCTATGACGGCTTCGAGTTCGTCACACCCGTCGCGCTGGAGCCCGGGCTGAAACCGAGGACGCTCACGGTCAACGGCGTCTCCAAGGCATATGCCATGACAGGTTGGCGCATCGGCTACGCAGGCGGGCCGAGGACATTGATCAAGGCGATGGCAGTCATCCAGAGCCAGGCGACTTCCTGCCCATCCTCGGTCAGTCAAGCAGCGTCGGTCGAGGCGCTCAACGGGCCGCAGGTATTCCTGAAGGAGCGGCAGGAGAGTTTCAAACGCCGCCGAGACCTCGTGGTGCCCGCGCTTTCTATGCCTTCGCCGGGTGCGGCGGCTTGATCGGCAAAAGCATGCCGGACGGCAGAAGGATCGAAACCGATGAGGATTTCACCCACTATCTCCTTGAGAAGGCGGACGTCGCCGTCGTCCCTGGCTCCGCCTTCGGTCTTTCTCCCTACTTCCGGATTTCCTATGCGACGTCGGAAGATGAACTCAGCGAAGCTCTGAGCCGGATAGCGAGGGCTTGCGTCGCCTTGAAATGAATAGGGGGCTCGACTGTTCCCCTTTGAAAGATAAGCCATGAACCCGGAACAAAACTCGATACTGTGGCGTGCCAACTGCCGCGAGCAGAGCGACGCGAGCCCTCTTGACCGCGATCTCACGGTGGACCTCGTCGTCATCGGAGGCGGGTTCACAGGCTCGTCCGCCGCGCTAGCCGCTGCCGAAAGAGGCGCGTCTGTCTGCGTGCTCGAGGCGGAGATCGTGGGACACGGAGGCTCGGGTCGGAACGTGGGACTGGTCAACGCCGGACTCTGGCTGCGGCCCGATACTGTCATCGAGCAGATGGGCGAGCAGGCGGGCCGTCGCCTGATCGATGTCCTCGCCGACGCTCCGAGACGAGTTTTCGAGATCATCGAGCGCGAAGGGATCGATTGCGAGGCGACGCGGCACGGCACGCTGCATCTTGCGCATTCCCAGTCCGGATTTCGCGACCTCGAAGAGAGGCACCGCCAGGGAGTGAAGTTCGGAGCGCCGCTCGAACTCCTCGATGCCGCGGAGACGGCCCGGCGTACTGGGACGAACGCCTACCATGGTTCGCTCTTCGATCCGCGAGCCGGAACCATCCAGCCGTTCGCGTACTGCAGGGGACTAGCCCGGGCAGCCAAGGCGAAGGGGGCCAGGGTGCATGCCAGATCACCCGTCACGTCCATCAGCCGAAAGGCAGGCAGCTGGATCGTCGAGGCCAACGGCCGCACCGTGACGGCGAGAGCTTTGCTTCTCGCGACAAACGCCTACCAGACGGCCATTGAGACCCCGTTCGCACCGCAATACACGCCGGTCAGCTATTGCCAATTCGCGACGGTTCCGATGCCGGAGGCCGCGCGCCGCGAAATCCTGCCTGGCGGGGAGGGCTGTTGGGATACGGCATTGGTCATGTCCTCTTTCCGTATCGACAGGGCCGGAAGGATGATCCTAGGCGGCATCGGCAACGCGCAGGGACCGGGCGGGGCAATCCATCACTCATGGGCCAGGCGCAAGCTTCGCGCGCTCTTCCCCTCGATTGGCGACTTGGCGTTCGACTTTGAATGGCGCGGCAGGATCGCAATGACCGACGACCATATTCCGAAAATCGTCGCCTTTGGGCCCAACGCCTACACCTGCTTCGGTTATTCAGGACGCGGCATTGGCCCCGGAACCGTCTTCGGGACGCAGGCAGCGATCGCGCTCCTCGAGGGAAATCCCGACCCCCTCCCGATCCTGCCCATCGAGCGTTATTCCGAGCGATTCAGCGCGGCGAAGGCCATGTACTATGAATTTGGGGCGATGGTTAATCATCTAGTTTAGTTTAGCCATGGCGCGCGGTAACGGGCGGCAATGGCGGCGATTAGGCGGGTTTGACCTAGAGTGCGACCCCACATAGCAGTCGGTCCCCTCTCGGCCCCTTCCACCCATTCACAATGCCCGCCGGAGCCGCGGAACGCAGCCAGGGCTATTGACGTCGAAAACACACAGCGCGCCTTTCCAAGTTTGTCCCGCCCGAGCCGCCGCAAAGGCGAGCAAGGCGCACCGTACAGGCCCCGCCCTGTTACCCGGGCGGGGTTTAACGTCGTCAAGCAAGCGTGGCCAGTTCTTGCCCGATGATGTTCCTTGTCTCGCGCGTTTCAGCTCGAAAACGCTCGAGCTCGTGAACGTCCCGCCAATCTGCAGCCGCGAGACCCGTCTAGGGTAGGGGCACAGCTACCCGCTATTCGGGGATCAACCGCACGACTTGACAAAATCCGCATGGCATAGGATTAGTAAAGCGATTTACTAAAGCGCTTTACAAGACGCTGCTGAAAAGGGGAACGGCATGAGCGACAAGACTGCCAGCCTGAAGGATGTCGCCGGGGCAGCCGGCGTTTCGGTGGCGACCGTCTCGCGCCTGCTCAACGGCTCGCTCACTCTTCCCGAAGAGACCCGCAAGCGCATCGAGGACGCAATCCGCGACCTCAACTACAGGCCCAACCCGCATGCGCGTCGCCTCAGCCGCGGCCGCTCGGACACAATTGGCCTGGTCGTGCCCGACATCGCCAATCCGTTCTTCGCCACCTTCGTTGCCGCGGTCGAGGCGGAAGCCGACAGCCGCAACCTCGCAGTCTCGCTCTTCGCTACGCTCAATCGAACCGGCCGCGAGGTCGCGTATCTGGAACTGATCGAGCGCAAGCATGTGGACGGGCTGATCTTCGTCACCAACCATGCCGACGACGGTCAACTCGCTACCCACATCAACCAGGTCGGCAAGGTCGTCATCGCCGACGAAGACGTGCCGGGTGCGGATGTGCCGAAACTGTTCTGTGACAACGAACAGGGCGGCTACCTCGCCGGGCGCCACCTCGCGGCACACGGACATCGCGAAGTGCTATTCGTCGGCAGCCCGCAGGAGATGATCAGCGGGCTCCGCCGCTTCGACGGCCTGCGCCGTGCGCTCCGCGAGCATTGGGGCGAGGACATCGTGCCGGCGAGCTATCGCGGGAACTACACGGTCGAGTTCGGCCGTGAGGCCGCCCGCCGCTTCATCGCCGAGGGAATGCCGAGCACCGCGATCTTCGCCACGTCGGACGAGATCACCATCGGCATCATCGAGGTCTTCCGGGAAGAGGGCATCTCGGTTCCCGGCAAGGTCTCCATTGTCGGGTTCGACGACGTCGCGCCCTTCCATCTCTTCGCGCCGTCGGTGACGGCCGTGCGCCAGCCCGTTCGGGACATCGGCAGACGGTCGCTGGCGCTCCTTCTCGAAACGAACTGGCAGGATCTCGCGTCGCCGGCGCCGCAGGAACTGATGCCAGTCGAGATCGTGGTGCGGGAATCTGTTGCCCCGCCTGCGAAACGTTAAGCCGGCAATGGAAGAAAACTTCACAGAGGAGAATCGAATATGACCTTGACCACAACTCGCAGAACCTTCGCTGCGGCCCTTGGCTTCACCGCGCTCGGCATCTTTGCCGGCACGGTTTCGCCCGCCGTCGCGCAAGACCAGAAGACCTACGCTCTGGTCCAGATCAACCAGCAAGCCCTGTTCTTCAACCAGATCAACCAAGGCGCACAGAAGGCCGCGGACGCCGCCGGCGCCAAGCTGGTCATCTTCAACGCCAACAACGACGCCGCCGCCCAAAACAGTGCCATAGAGACCTACATTCAGCAGAAGGTGAACGGCCTCATCGTCGTGGCCATCGACGTCAACGGCATCATGGCGGCGGTCAACCAGGCTGCGGACGCCAAGATCCCGGTGGTGGCGATCGACGCCATCCTGCCTAAGGGTCCGCAGAAGGCGCAGATCGGTGTCGACAACGCCAAGGCCGGTGCCGACATGGGTGCGCATTTCCTCGACTATGTTAAGGCCAATATGGGCGGCAAGGCCAAGATCGGCATCGTCGGCGCCCTCAACTCCTACATCCAGAACGTGCGCCAGAAAGGCTTCCAGGATGCGATCAAGGGCAAGGACGGCATCGAAACGATAGCTGTGGTCGACGGCCAGAACGTGCAAGACACCGCGCTTGCCGCCGCCGAGAATCTGATCACCGGCAATCCCGACATGAACGCCATCTACGCCACCGGCGAACCGGCGCTGCTCGGTGCTATCGCCGCCGTGGAGAGCCAGGGCAAGCAGGACCAGATCAAGATCTTCGGCTGGGATCTGACCGCCCAGGCGATCTCGGGCATCGACAAGGGCTACGTCACGGCCGTCGTGCAGCAGGATCCTGCCGGCATGGGCGAGGCCGCCGTCAAAGCGCTCGACACCATCACCAAGGGCGGCAGTGTGGACAAGAACGTCGCAGTGCCGGTGACAATCGTCACCAAGGACAATGTCGAGCCATACCGGGCCGTCTTCAAATGAGCGAACACCAGGCCGTAATGTCTGCCGCCGCCGGGGGGACTTCCCCCCGGCCTGCAGGCGAGCCCGCCGACGGCGCGGCGCCACGCGTTTCACTGCGCGGCATCGTCAAGACCTTCGGCTCGCACCAGGCACTCCGCGGTGTCGATCTCGACCTCTATCCGGGTGAGTGTCTCGGTCTCGTCGGCGACAACGCCGCAGGCAAGTCGACGCTGACCAAGATCATATCCGGCACCTATATTCCCGATGGCGGCACTATCGCGATCGAAGGTCGGCCGGTGGTGCTGTCCGGTCCGGCAGACGCGCGTGCCCGCAACATCGAGATGGTGTTTCAGGACCTTTCCCTGTGCGACCATATCGACGTGATAGGCAACCTCTTCCTTGGGCGAGAGCGCACCAAGGGGCCATTCCTCGACCACCAGGCCATGCTCGAAGGCGCACGCCACATGCTGGAGGCCCTGGAGATCCGCATTCCCCGCCTCACGGCCAAGGTGGAGAAGCTGTCTGGCGGCCAGCGGCAGGCCATTGCCATCGCCCGCGCCGCGGCCTTCAACCCGAAGGTGCTGATCATGGACGAGCCCACCTCGGCGCTCGCCGTGGCGGAAGTCGAAGCAGTGCTGGCGCTGATCAACCGCGTCAAGGCACGCGGCGTTTCGGTTATCCTGATCACCCATCGTCTCCAGGACCTGTTTCGCGTCTGTGACCGCATCGCCGTCATGTATGAAGGCACCAAGGTTGCCGAGCGTCGCATCGGTGAAACGGACCTCGAAGACATCGTCAAGCTCATCGTCGGAGAAGGCGCACACCAATGACCGTCTACACCGAAAGGGCGAAAGGCTCGCCATGGGCCGACTTCCTGGCTGAGAACGCTCAGATCCTCTCCATCGCGATCTTCTTCTTCGCGTGCATCGCCTTCTTTACCGTCGGCACGAACACCTTCCTCACCATTGGCAACATTCTCAACATTCTGCGGCAGGCAGCCCCTATCTTGATCGTCGCCGTAGCGATGACCTTCGTCATCATCACAGCTGGCATCGACCTGTCGGTCGGCTCGCAGGTGGCATTGGTCAATGCGCTGGCTGCCATCCTGATGGCCGCCGGCCTGCCCTGGCCCGTTGTACTGCTGGCCATGCTGGTGCTCGGCGTGCTGACGGGGCTCGGCCAAGGCTGGTTCGTGGCCTATCAAGACGTGCCAGCCTTCATCGTCACGCTCGCCGGCCTTTCCATCCTGCGCGGGCTGGCACTTTACCTCACCCAGGGCTATTCAATCCCGATTGAGAACGCTCCGGGCTTCCTCATGCTGGGCCGCGGCGAAATCGCCGGCATCCCGGTTCCCGCGCTCATCGCCGTGGTTGTCGCCATCGTTGGCTATGTCACGATCCGCTCGACCCGCTACGGCCGGCAGGTGGTGGCGGTCGGCTCCAATATGGAGGCGGCGCGTCGCGTCGGCATGCCGGCGCGCTGGGTCATCGCCTCGGTCTACATGATCTCGGGCATTTCCTGCGCCGTCGCCGGCCTTCTCATCGCCGCTCGTCTCGGCTCGGGCTCGTCCAACGCGGCCGTGGGGTTCGAGCTGCAGGTGATTGCAGCCGTCGTTCTCGGCGGCACCTCGCTGATGGGCGGGCGCGGCACCATTCTGGGTACCCTGCTCGGCACGCTCACCATCGCCGTGATCGGCAATGGCCTCATCCTGATGCACATTTCGCCCTTCTTCACCCAGATCGTCACCGGCGCCATCATCCTGATCGCCATCTGGCTGAACACCCGCATCTTCAATGCCAAGTTCCGGCTGCCAGGTAAAGCGGGAGGCAATGCGAAATGACGGCGGCCCCGCTCTCCGAGGCACATGTCCGCTCAGGTAAGGTGATGACGGTGGCCGGGCCGGTCGCCGCCGCCGACCTCGGCTTGACGCTCATGCACGAGCACGTGCTGAACGATTGTCTGTGCTGGTGGCACAGGCCGAAGGAGCCCGAGCGGCAATATCTGGCCGGCGGCTTCGTGTGCATGGAGATCCTTTCGGAGCTGCGGCAGGACCCCTTCGTCAACCGCCACAATATCACGCTGGACGACGAGGCGCTGGCGGTGAAGGAACTGAAGCAGTTCGCCGCCGTCGGCGGGCGCACCCTGGTCGAGCCCACCTGCCAGGGCATCGGCCGCGATCCGCTGGCCTTGCGCCGAGTCTCGGCGGCGAGCGGGCTCAACATCGTTATGGGCGCCGGCTACTACCTTGCATCCTCCCACCCGGCCAAGATGGCGTCGATGTCAGCCGACGACATCGCCGCCGAGATCGTACGCGAGGCGGTGGACGGCGTTGAGGGTACCGGCGTGAGGATCGGATTGATCGGCGAGATCGGCGTTTCCGCCGACTTCACAAAAAGCGAAGAGAAATCGCTGCGCGGTGCCGCCCGCGCCCAGCGGCTGACCGGGTTGCCGCTGATGGTCCATCTGCCCGGCTGGTTCCGTTTTGGCCACAAGGTGCTCGATATCGTTGAGGGGGAGGGGGCGGAGCTGCGCCACACGGTGCTGTGCCACATGAACCCGTCGCACGACGATTTCGCCTATCAGTCGTCGTTGGCCGCGCGCGGTGCCTTCATCGAATATGACATGATCGGCATGGACTTCTTCTACGCCGACCAGCAGGTGCAGTGCCCGAGCGACGACGAGGCGGCGCGCGGCATCGTGCGCTTGATCGATGCCGGTTATCTGGATCGCATCCTCGTCTCGCATGACGTGTTCCTGAAGATGATGCTCACCCATTACGGCGGCAACGGCTATGCCTACGTGCCGAAGCACTTCCTGCCGCGCCTGAGGCGACACGGCGTGGCGGAGGCCGCGCTCAAGCGGCTCATGCATGACAATCCGCGCTCGGTCTTCGACGCGACGGGCTGACGCTGGAAGGCCCCAATTTCTCAGAGACAGAAAGCGAAAGACGACATGACAAAGAAGGTTCTCCTCGTCGGCGAAAGCTGGGTAAGTTCGGCCACCCACTACAAGGGTTTCGATCAGTTCGGTTCCGTCACTTTCCATCTCGGCGCCGAGCCGCTGGTGAAGGCGCTCGAGGGCTCAGAATATGAACTGACCTACATGCCGGCCCACGAAGCGGTGGAGAAGCTACCCTTCGACATCGCGGGACTCGACGTTTACGACGCCATCATCCTGTCTGACATCGGGGCGAACTCACTGCTTCTGCCTCCGGAGGTGTGGCTGCACTCGCGCACCGTGCCGAATCGGCTGAAACTGCTCAAGGCCTGGGTGGAAAAGGGTGGCGGCCTGCTCATGGTCGGCGGCTACTTCTCTTTCCAAGGCATCGACGGCAAGGCCCGCTGGCGCCGCACGCCGGTGGAGGACACGTTGCCCGTCACCTGCCTGCCCTATGACGATCGTGTCGAGATACCCGAAGGCACGGTGGCGGAAATTGTCGCGAAGGATCATCCGGTGATGGCGGGACTGACCGGCCAGGCTTGGCCGCCGCTGCTTGGCGTCAACGAGGTTGAACTTCGCCCAGGTAACAACGCTGAGCTGGTCGCGCGCCTGCCGCAGGACCAGGGTGGCTTCCCACTGCTTGTGGTTGGCAGCCACGGCAAGGGCCGTACCGCGGCCTGGACGTCCGACATCGGCCCGCATTGGCTGTCGCCGGCCTTCTGTGCCTGGGAAGGCTATGGCAGGCTTTGGAAGAATATCCTCGCCTGGCTGACCGCCCGAGCGCTAACCTAAAGTTGCGCCAGGATCGCGCTCATCTCCTCGATGCTCGGAAAGGCGTTCAGCGTGCCTTTCCGCGACACGGTGAGCGCGCTCGCTCGAGCCGCATGGATGAGTGCCAGTTCGTCAAGGCGGGCGCCACGCAGGAACGCGGAGGCCAGTGCCACGCCCATGAATGTGTCGCCCGCTCCGGTGGTGTCCACGACGTTGGCAGGTGCCGCTGCCACCCGCAACGGAGCACTGCCGCCGCTGAGCAGGGCGCCGTCCGCGCCGAGCGTCAGCACCACGTCGCGCACGCCACGCGCATGCAACACGGCGGCAGCCGCCTCGCCCGAGGCGCCGGTCAGCGCCAGCGCTTCGCCGGCATTGAGGAAGGCAATGTCCACCAGCGGCCACAAATCCTGGAAGGAAGGCCTGAGCGGCGATGGATTGAAGGCCGTGACCATGCCGCGCCGGCGCGCTTCGGTGAGCAGCGCCTCGGTGGTCGCCCCGCTCAGATTGCCCTGGAAGACCGCGAGGTCGCCCGGTTGTGCCTCGCGGATAGCAGGCAGCGCATCCTCGGGCCGAAGGTTCTCGGCCGCGTCCGTCGTGGTGACGATGGCGTTCTCGCCGTCAGGAGTTGTGAATATGATGGAGAAGTCGCTGCTCCGGCCCTCCTGTCGCAGGAGCCGGCATTCGACTGGCTCGGTGGCGAGCCGTTCGGCGATGCTCTGGGCGCGGAACTCCGCTCCCACTGGGGCGACGAGGCTGGTCGTCAGGCCGCAGCGGGCCATGACCACAGCCTGGTTTGCGCCCTTGCCGCCGAGGTCGCTGGACCCATGGCTGCCGAAAATCGAGGCGCCGGCCAATGGCCACTGTTCGACCCGGATGGTCTCGTCAACCGCCACATTGCCTATGACATAAGCGTGCATGAACACTCTTCCGAAGGACTCTAAAATGCAGCAAATCTCGGACAATCCCGCCAGCGCCATAAGGGAAATATTCGGGCGCGACAAGGCGCTGATCGGCATGATCCATTGCCCCGCGTTCCCCGGCGCCCCCCGTTATCGCGGCGCCGACATGAACACCATCTACGATGCCTGCATGCGCGACGCCGAGGCGCTCATCCAGGGCGGGATGCATGGCCTGATGATAGAAAACCACGGCGACGTGCCCTTCTCCAAGCCCGAGGACATAGGCTATGAGACGGCTGCCTTCATGTCAGTCGTCACCGACCGCATCGCGCGCGCCATCGGCGTGCCGCTTGGCATCAATGTGCTGGCCAACGCGCCGATACCGGCCTTTGCCATCGCCCTGGCCGGCGGCGCGAAGTTCATCCGCGTCAACCAGTGGGCGAACGCCTATATCGCCAATGAGGGGTTCATTGAGGGCCGCGCGGCGGAGGCTATGCGTTATCGTTCGGCTCTCAGGGCCGAGCACATCAAGGTCTTTGCCGACAGCCACGTCAAGCACGGCAGCCATGCCATCGTCGCCGATCGCTCCATCGCCGAGCTGACGCGTGACCTCGCGTTCTTCGATGCCGACGGCGTCATCGCCACCGGCCAGCGCACCGGCGCCGCCGCCACCATCGAGGAGATCGAGGAGATCGCGGCCGCCACGCATCTGCCGTTGCTGGTCGGCTCCGGCGTGGACAAGACCAATGTCGTGGAGATCCTCGAGCGTACCAGCGGCGTCATCGTCGCCTCATCGCTGAAGGCGGGCGGCGTGTGGTGGAACCCAGTCGACATCGAGCGCGTGCGCGCCTTCCGCGCCGCTGCCGAGCCCGCTCTGGGAGCTTGATGGATGGCGGGCGTGACGCTGTCGGAGCGCATTCTGCGCGAGAATGAGGCCATCTTCGAAGCCATGGTTCGCCATCGCTTCACGACCGACATCGAGGCTGGCCATCTGCCGGGCGAGGTGTTCGACCGCTACCTTGTCTACGAGAGCGCCTTCGTGGATACGGCCATCTCCATCTTCGCGCTCGCAACCGCCAAGGCCGGCAGGATCGAAGAGAAGCGCTGGCTGATCGGTGTGCTGGACGATCTGGCCAACCAGCAGATCGCCTATTTCGAACGGACATTGGCGGCCCGCGCCATCGATCCCGCCAGCTTCAACCTGGCCGACCCACGCATTGAGGCGTTCTGCGCCGGGATGCTGGACATAGCCGAAAAGGGGGCGTTCCTCGACATCATCGTTGCGATGTTCGCGGCGGAATGGATGTACTGGACTTGGTCGAAGCGCGTTGCGACTGCGGCCATCGCCGATCCTCAGCTCGTCGAATGGGTGGCCATGCACGCCGACGACACCTTCGCCAAGCAGGCTGAATGGCTGAGGCGGCAGATCGACGAGGCGAATGCCAGGCTCGACGAAGCCGCGCGGGCCCGGCTCAGCGCCGTCTTCGGCCGTGTGCAGGTGCTGGAGATCGCCTTTCACGATGCCGCCTATGGAGACGACGCATGAGCGAGCCTCGGATAGACGCCGAGCGTTTCCTAGGCCGGCTTGATGCCTTCGCCCGGATCGGCGCCACGCCCAAGGGCGGTGTCAACCGGCAGGCGCTTTCGCCGGAGGACCGGCGCGCGCGACGCCTTCTAGCGGAGCTGGGTCAGGCACGAGGCTTCGGCCCAGGTCAGGACGCTATCGCCAATCTGTTCATTCGGCGCGAAGGCAAGGATAATTCCAGGCCGCGCGTCCTGATCGGCAGCCATCTCGACAGCCAGCTAACCGGCGGCCGCTTCGACGGCGCGCTGGGCACGCTCGCTGCCTTCGAGGTGCTCGAGGCGTTGGAGGATGCAGGCGCCGAGACGCCGTTCCCGGTTGAGGCGGTGGCCTGGACAAATGAGGAAGGCAGCCATTACCAACCAGGCTGCATGGGCTCCATGGCGTTCGCCTCCGGCTCGATCCCGGAGCAGTGGACTAGCTTGCGCGGTCATGACGGCTCCTTGTTCGCCGACGAGCTGCAGGCCACGCTCGAGGCGTTGCCGGAGGCAGCAACGCGCCCGCTCGGCTTTCCGATCGCCGCTTATCTGGAATTGCATATCGAGCAGGGCCCCTCGCTGGAGAGCGAGAACATCCCTATCGGCATCGTGGAAGGCATCCAGGGTACACGCTGGCTGGAGGTCGAGATCACCGGCCAGTCAGCTCATGCCGGCACCACCGCGCTCGGCTTGCGACGCGACGCCATGGCAGCCGCGGTGCGCGGGCTGGACAGGCTATATGCCGAGATCATGCCGCGTGACGCGCGCGCTCGCTTTACCGTTGGCAGGCTTGCCGTGGAGCGGGGCGCGGTCAACGCCATTCCCGAAAAAATCTGCTTCACCATCGATCTGCGCCACCCCGAAAGCGCAGTGCTCGACAGGCTTGAAACTTTCATCAGAAGCACCCTTGCCGAGGCTGCGGCCGGTTGCGGCTGTGCGTCGACGCTGCGCCGCACCTTCGATATGCCGCCGACGGTTTTCTCTTCGCTCCTGCTTGAGCGATTGAACGAAGCCGCAGACAGTCTGGGGCTTGCGTCGAAATCGATGCTTTCCGGGGCCTTCCACGACGCTCTGTTTGTCAATCGGGTGGCGCCCACAGCCATGATCTTCGTGCCTTGCCGAGACGGGCTCAGCCACAACGAGGCTGAATATGTCGAGCCGGACCAGGCCGTCGCGGGAGCGCAAATGCTGCTTGCGTCAACGCTCACGGTTCTTGATAACTGGGGGCAAATCCTCCTGTAGATGCCATTTAGGCCGGGTGCGTCGCTCTCCTGATAACGTCCCATGACAACGGGGGTTGAGTCGCTGGAAGGCTACCGCCAATACAGTGCAGTTACGCAAATCGTTTTGCTAAACCGAGATAGCTTCGACATTGGCAGGTGCCTTTTGTTTGCCAGTCGGATCGCGACCGGCAACATGCGAACGTTCGACGCCAAACATGGCAATGCGTGGGCAGGATAGGTCTGTAAACGCACGCACTGTGCTTGCATCCCACCCATGCCATCCATCTCCACCGGCGAAAAAAAGCGCCGGCCGACCGGCAGGCGCTTGTCGCAGTGGGCAACTTATATCCGCTATCGTCACTCTTCAGTCTTGCCTTCGAAATCGAGCAATTTGCCAACTGGAACATATTTCTGGCCGTCGAACTGATAGAGCTGCAGCGCCTCTATGGGGAAAATGTCGGAGCCGGCTTTGGTGTTGAGCTTGATCCCATCGAGCAGCAGCGGATTGTCCCACTTCTGGAAGTTGAAGACGGTCTCGAGCAGCGCAGCTCGGGTCGGCTTCTTCATCTCCTCGAGCGCCTTCACGAGGGCATCGCCGGTCGCATAACCGACCTGTCCGATCGTGTTGGCGAAGACGAAGTTGACCTTGGCCGCGGCGATGTCGTCCAGATATTGGTCAATACCAGCGTCACCGCTTTTTTGCGGGCTCACAATGGGTTTCAGGAAATTCGAGGTGATGATGCCTTTGGCGTGGTCCAGCCCCACCGCCTGCAGGATCGGGTAGGCAGAGGAAAGGTTGGTGACGAGGGTCAAGGGCTTCCACCCGCTTTCGGCCTGGAAGCGGATCGCTTCGCCACCCTGCTGCGGCGCGGCGATGATCACCAGCGTATCGGCGCCCGAAGCTTTGAGAGCCGTGAGCTGCGTCTCCACGGTTGGGTCCTGCGAGGTCACAGGTTGCCGATCGACAACTTTGACGCCGGAGCCGTCGATGGCTTTGTCGAAGGCCTTCATGAAGGTCTCGCCGGTCTCGGTGTTGAGGTAGAGGATCGCGACCTTCGCCGCGGGCTTGTTGTCCTTCAGATAAGTGGCGAACGACGTCGCTTCGGTCGAGAAGGCCGGGACGAAACCTATTTCCTCGTGCGGGGCGTTCAGCTTGTGAACGCCCGAATACATGAAGACATTCGGAACTTTCCGTTGCTCGATATAGCGCCCGATCGCGACGTTGTTCGGAGTGGCAGCCGTGCCGACTAGGGCGAAGACTTTGTCCTGCTCAACCATCTCGCGGACATTCGCGAGCGTTCGCTGCGGATCGAGCATGTCGTCCTTGATCACCAGCTCGATCTTGCGGGTTTTGCCGTCGGACATCTTGACGCCGCCCTTGGCGTTGGCCGCCTCGACCCTGGCGCGGATGCCTTCTGCAACGGCGCCGACGACCGCAACGGGCCCGGTGAGCGGACCGGTTATACCGATCTTGACTGTGCTGTCGGTGATGCCTGGCGTCTCGTCGGCTCTTGCCGAAGTGGCACCGACGGCGAGTGCAAGCACTGCTGCCGCCATGAGCATTTTTGGCGTGCGCATTCCTGGTCTCATAACTTCCTCCCTAGTTTGCTGATTGTCCGGCTTTGCCGTTGGGGTTCGACCGCGTCGTCAACGCGGCGGTGAATCTATCCAGCAACCCGGCAACCCCACCGCGCGCCAAAAGCATGATGCCGATCAGTGCGAGCGCGTAGATGACATTGCCGAGTGCGAGATTGATGTTGGACGTCCAGGTCGGGACGAAGGTGATGAACAGGCCGCCGACGAATGCTCCGACAATGCTTGTTGAGCCGCCGACGATGCTCCCGATCACGATTGTGATGGAAAGCGGAGCGAGGAAGGACTGCGGGCTGATGAAGCCATTGAGGATCGCGAAGACGCCCCCGCCGAGTCCGGCGAGCGCAGAGCTGATGGCGAACGCCCACAGCTTGGTCTTGACCAGGTTGACGCCGAAAGCCTCGGCGATCTGGGAACTGTCCCGCTGCGCGCGCAGCGCCCGGCCGACATCGCCCGCGAGCACAAGACTGACGATGATCGCGGCCACGCCAGCGCATGCCAGCGTCATCAGATAGAGCCAGAGCTCGGAGTTGTCGGCCAGGAACGCGGGCGGCTCGAGGAAGTCGATCGGCAAGCCGGAGACTCCCCCCGTCCAGGTGCCGAGTTTCAACAGAAGTTGTGGGAACGCGGCTGCGACACCAAAGGTGATGATCGCAAGCTGCAGTCCCTGCAAGCGCAAGGCCGGAAGGCCGACAATGAGGCCGGCAAGCGCCGTGACGGCGGCTGCTGCCGGCAGCGCCGCCAATGGATGGCTGCCGTAGGTCGCGTTCAAAATGGCGGTGACGTAGGCGCCGATGCCGAACAGCGTCCCCTGGGCGAGGCAGATCTGCCCGGCAAATCCCATGAGCAGGTTGAGGCCAAGGATGGCGATCGCGTACGAGATCGCCACGCTCACCTGCTGCAGCTGGAAGCCTGACAGCAAGGCCGGCAGGAGCGCGGCGACCAGCACAAAACCAATGATTGTCGCTGCCCTGCGCAAGACGCTGTTCCTCATAGCTTCGTGACCTTCTGCGTGCCGAACAGACCGACGGGCTTAACCAGCAGCACGAAAAGGGTAAGGACGATTGGAACCGCGATGCGCATGTCCGCCCCGAGAAAGCCGACGTAGTTGGCGCCAAGGCTCTCGCTGACGCCCACAAGCAGGCCTCCGGCCACCGCGCCGAGCGGACTGGTCCAGCCTCCCACCGTTGCCGCGGCGAGACCGTAGAACAGTATGGGAGTCATCATGGTCGGGCTCAGAAACAGCCGTGGCGCGACGAGCACGGCCGCGACCATTCCGATCACCGCGGCGAAGCCCCAGCCGAGCATCAGCATGCGTTCGACGTTGACGCCGACCAGAACGCTTCGCACGCGGTCGAAGGCGGCGGCCCGCATGGAGAGACCCAGCCTGGTGAAGGCGAAAAGGCAGCCGAGGGCCGCGGCCAGGACAATGAGCACCAGCAAGGTGCCGGCTGACGAAGCCAGGATCCGCACGTCACCAAGACTGAAGCCACCATCTGGGAAAAGGCTTGGGGACGGCTTCTGCTCAGCTCCCCACAGCCAGGTCACCATCGCCTGGAAGAGCACGAACATGCCGAGTGTGACGACTACCGTTGCCTCGACCGGCGCGGCCAGGAGCGGACGAATGAAGACCCGAAACGCCAAAACTCCCAGCACGAAGGAGCCGGCCAGGCCAATCGCAATGGCAAGCCACAGGGGCAGACCCCACAGGCAGAGCTGCCAGGTGCAGTATGCGGAGAAGGTCGCCATTTCGCCTTGGCCGAAATTGACGACGTTGGTGGCGCGAAAGATCAACACAAGCGCGAGGGCGAGGGCCGAGTAGATGGCGCCGGTGGCGAGGCCGCTGACGATAATTTGCACGAAAAGGGTCACGACCGGCTCCTCATCGGCATCGCCGGGCCCGCTGACTTCTGAGCCTTTGCATCGAGAGCTTTGGCCTGCGGAGCCCTGGCGGTTGATGACGGCTCAATGGCGGGCACGACGATCAGGAATGGCAGCCCGGCCGCGTCGTGAATGTCGATGAAGGACGCTGAGGCGAGGTGGCCGGCTGACGCGCGTCTTGCGGAGCGTGAGATCAGCGCCAGGGCAATGACCAGCACGGCATAGATGCCGCTCGGGGCAATCGCGCAAGCAACAAGTTGGTTCGACGCCGTCAAACTAGTCCCCAAGGTAAGATTTCTGGATATGTTCATCGGCGAGTATCGCGCTGGCTGAGCCGCCAGCCACGATATGCCCGGCCTCGATCACATAGGCGCGGTCGGCAAACTTGAGAGACAAGTCGGCATTTTGCTCGACGACAAGGAGCGTCATTCCATCGATGTCGCGGAGTTCCTTGAAGATCGCGAATATCTCGCGCGTGATAACAGGTGCCAGACCCAGTGACGGCTCGTCACACAGCAGCAGCTTCGGCCGGGACATGAGAGCTCGAGCCACCGCGAGCATCTGCTGTTCACCGCCGCTCAGTTTGCCGGCCAGTTGGGAGCGCCGCTCGCGCAGCCGTGGGAAGCGCTCATACCATCGTTCCTTGTCCAGTCGGACCTGGCGGCGGTCGGAGACAATCGTGGCGCCCAGCGTGAGGTTTTCGTCGACCGTGAATTCCGTGAACGTGCCTCTGCCCTGGGGGATCTGCGCTATGCCGCGCTGCAGACGCCGTTCCGGCGGCATCCCCTGTAGGTCGCTTCCCATATAGGCGATTTCGCCCGACGAGCGGATCGTCCCCGAAAGGGCGCGCAGCAAGGTGGTTTTTCCCGCTCCATTGACGCCGAGCAGGACGACGAACTCCTTGTCGTCGATCCCGAACGAGCAGTCAAAAAGCGCGCGGACCTTGCCGTATCCGGCCGAGAGATTGCGGACCTCGAGAAGCGTCACTCGCTCCTCCCAAGGTAAGCGGCGATGACGGCTTCGTTGGTCCTGATTTCCTCGGGGCGCCCGGATGCGAGGTTTCGACCGAGATGGAACACATGGATCCGGTCGCAAAGGCTCATCACCAGGCCCATGTGGTGCTCGATCAGGAGGATCGAGAGTTTGCGGTTGTGCCGGATCGCGTCGATGAGCCTGCCGAACTCGCTGACCTCGCCATGCGTCAGTCCGCCAGCCGGCTCGTCGAGCAGCAGGAGCCTGGGTTCGGCCGCCAGCGCTCGCGCTATCTCCATCCGCTTCTGCAAGGGATAGGGCAGGGAGTCCGCGCGGGCGGCCGACAAGGCAGCCATGCCCAGCTCGTCGAGAATTGCTTCAGCCTGCCGGCGCACTGTCTTCTCCTCGGCCCATGCGCCGACAGGGTTGAGAAGGGCGCGCACGACCTTTCCACCCATCTTGTGATGAGCGCCAAGCATCACGTTTTCCAGGACGCTCAGCGAGCCATACACGCCGACGTTTTGAAACGTCCGCGCGATCCCAAGGCCGATGATGTCGCGCACGGCCGCATTGGAGATCGTCCGGCCCGACAGCTGTATGGAGCCGCGCTGGGGACGGCTCAGGCAGGTGATTGCATTCAGGAAGGTGGTCTTGCCCGCGCCATTGGGGCCGATCAGCCCACAGATCTCGCCGTCACCGACGTCGAGAGAAACGTCGTCAAGCGCCTGCACGCCCCCGAAGCGGACCGATACGCCTTCTGCCGCAAGTACCGGCAGAGAGGCATTCATGTGTTTCTGCACAGCCACGCACTCCTCCCAGGCGCGTCGTGGATCCAGCCTTTTCCGAGGCGTCTCCACATTTGGATACCAAATAGTATTTGAAGTCTGGTTCGTATGTCAACCGACCGGAACGGCTCATTCCTGGATTGACAGAGCCAATCGAATACTATTTGGTATTTGAAATCTAGCCGGTATCCGAAGGGAGTCGGGGATTTCGAGAACTCAGGCCGGGGAGGACGGTGTGACTTCATCCTGCCGGAAGGGGCCGCAATGATCGACGGCACCCGGTATTTTGTCGACAGCACTGGTGGCCCAACGTGATCAGCCTCGCTCGATCGGCGCAGGAAGCGGTCATGCTGGCGACTGCGGTTTGCGGCCTTGCCCTCTTCGGCGTGACCGCCTTGATGCGCTGGTGGCGCGTCGATCGGCGCTGGTACGATCCGCTGATCCCGCTCGGCTTCTTCTTGTCTTACTGGCTGACCTACAATCGGCTTCCATCCTTCCCGCCGGTCGGCGCCGTCAACAAAGTATTCTACATCGCGATCGTCGGGTCCGTTTTGGGCTTGGCCGCGGAATGGGCGGGCAGCCGCGCACTTTCGCTTTTGCTGCTGGTGGCAATGCCGCTCGCATCGGCCGCCTATATCGGTGAGAAGATCGTCCTGGCGCAGCCTTTCGATCTGGTTGTCGCCGCTCTGGTGGGAGCGGCACTTCTATACGCGCTGTACCGGGAAGCGCAGTTTCCCGATGAGGGATCGAATGTGCGTTCGGCCGTGATGCTCGCGGTGGCCAGCGCTGGTTTTGCCCCAATCGCCTTCATGGGAGCTTCTTCTTCCAGCCTGCAATTGTCCCTCGGCCTGGCCGTGGGGATCGGCGGTGTCGTGTTTTGGCACCTGCTCGGGCCCAATTACCGTTTCGGATGGGGATCGTTGATCGGCGGTGCCGGAGGCATGATCGCGGTGGCGCAAACCGTCGCGCTGATCACCCGCAAGATCGACCTTTTCGCTCTTGCCGTGCTCTCACTGGTTTTCCTAGTCCCCTCGATCTGCCGCGGAGTTCTCGATCGTCTCGAGGAGAAAAACCGCCCCGTCGCCACGCTCGTCTTCGCAGGGCTCTGCCTGGTGCCGGCCATTGCAGCCGTCGCGGTCATGCTGGCGCGGAGCGGCTTCAGCCTCCCGCTGTGAATTCAACTCTTCTACCCGTGTATCAACAATGGAGGACGGAACATGAAGTACAAACTAAAGACAGCCCTGATCGCTGCGGCACTCCTATCGGCGCCGATCGGCCAGGAGGCGGCCAGGGCGCAGCCGATCACGTTCGACATCGATCCGGTTCACTCCGGCATCGTGTTCTTTATCAACCACCTCGGCTTTTCCAACGTCATCGGCGTCGCAAAAGAGTTCTCAGGGGAGTTCACCTTCGACAAGGATGCGCCTGATGCCAGCAAGCTGCAGGCCAAGGTCAAGGTGTCCAGCATTTCGACCAACAATGCCCAGCGCGATGGCGACATCCAGGGCGCTGACTGGTTCAATGCCGCCGAGTTTCCGGAGATCACCTTCGTCGGCACCAAATTCACCAAGTCGGGCGACAAGCAAGGCTCCATCACGGGCGACCTCACCATCGCGGGCGTGACCAAGCCGGTGACGCTCGACGTAACCTTCAACGGCCAGGGCAAGAACCCTTGGGACGGCAGTCTTGAAGCTGGCTTCAGCGCGACGACGAAGTTGAAGCGCAGCGACTTCGGGATGACAGCCAACATTCCCCTGATCGGGGATGAAGTCACGCTGCGCATTGAAACAGAGGGGCGCGGCCGCACCTGACGGTCTGTGCTCCCGGTTTGTCCTACAAGCCGCCCGCGGAGTCCGCATGGATGCCTACTGCAGCCGGAGCCGGGTCGGTGGCATCTTCTATCAGGCTCTCGCGCCACAACGCTCGCCCGCGTAGCGGCACGAGGAGACCATGGCGCGCCGGCTAGCCGGCGCGCCACTCAGCGGCGTGGTCTCGTGAGAATGGCAGTGAGAATCTAAGCTATCGATGAGCGGTCGTCGGCATCTGAGCTTTGCCACGAGCCGCGCTCGTATAGCCACCTGGCCGTATTCTTGATGCCGCCGAACGGGAAGATGTGAAGCTGCGCAATCGCTGATCCCGGCTTTGCCCGCAGATGGTCTTCGATCGGGCCGACGAAGCTCTCCGGCGAGTGACTGGTCGCGAGCGCAGCAAGCGACGCGCTGCGCTTCTTCAGGAAGTTCAGCGAGTTGCCGACGCCGCACAACGCCGCGTATCTCAGCAAGGTCATGATCTTGGCGGGACCGGCAACTCCAAGGTGGACGGGCAGGTCCAGTCCGTAAGCCGCGAGGCCGTCTGCCCAGGTGATGAATTTGTCAGCGTCGAAGCCAAATTGGGTCACGATGCGCATCCTCGCCCCGCTGCGCTCGGCCCAGGCGCTCTTCATGCGAAGTGCGGCAATCGCCGCCTCCTCGCCAAAGTCGCGACTCCCTTCCGGGTGCCCAGCTATGCCGACCTCGGTAATGCCGTGCTTGTCGATGAAGCCGGTCTCGAGCACCTCGATGGAGGAGGAAAACGAGCCAGCCGGAGCTGCCACGTCGCCGCCGATGATGAGCACGTCGCGAACGCCCGCTTCCTCAGCCAAGGCCTTCAGCCGCGTTTCCAGCGCCTCGCGCGTTGTCTGTCGGCGGGCGGCTATATGGGGAACGGCGGCATAACCAAGGTCGGTGACGCGGCGGGCGGCTTTGACCAGGGTCGGCGTGTCCGCCAGTCCGATATCGGTGATGTAGACCCGGACGTCCGGCGGCAACAGGCCAGGCAAATCAGGGGAGTCGAGCGCCTGGCTAGGCGCCATCTCAATCGAGGCGTCGATAGAATCGGGGCGGACGTTCTGGATACCTATGATCTTTTCCACGCGCGTGGCTCCGGTGTTAGGCGAAGACGACGGTCTTGCGTCCATTCAGCAAGACCCGGTCCTGAAGTGGAAGGTGACCGCGCGGGCCAATACGCGGCGTTCGATGTCCCGGCCCTTGCGAACAAGGTCGTCGGGCGTGTCGGCATGGGTCACATGCTCGACGTCCTGGGCGATGATCGGGCCCTCGTCCAAGTCTTCGGTGACGTAGTGCGCCGTTGCTCCAATCATCTTCACGCCGCGCTCGTGCGCCTGATGATAGGGCTTGGCGCCCTTGAACCCCGGCAGGAAGGAATGGTGGATGTTGATGCAGCGGCCGGACAGATAGGCCGAGAAGTCGTCAGACAGGATCTGCATGTAGCGGGCCAGCACGATGAGTTCGGCGCCGCTATCCTCGATCACGCGCTTGATCTTCGCTTCCTGGGCGGCCTTGGTCTCATGGCTGATCGGGAAGTGGTGGAAGGGAATGGCGTCGTCGGAAGCGAGGCTGAGAGCCTCTCGCGGATGGTTGGAGACGATGCCGACAACCTGCATGGGCAACTCGCCCAGCCGTTGGCGGTAAAGCAGGTCGACCAAGCAATGGTCGAACTTCGAGACAAGCAGCAGAACCTTGCGTGGCAGGCTCTGAGGTCGCAACGTCCATTGCAGTCCGAAGCGCTTGACCTCTTCGGAAAAGCGGCCGGCGAGATCGTCGAGGGGCGACGGCAAGTCGAACGCCACCCTCATGAAGAACCGGGCCGTCTCGGGGTCGTCGAATTGCTGGGCCGAGGTAATGTTGCCGCCATGCGCGGCCAAACGGGTAGCAACGCCGGCGACGATGCCAGGCCGGTTCTTGCATTGCAGGGTAAGCAGATAGGACTTGTTCATACCCGTCTCCGGGTTCGACGGCCGAGCGAATGGCAAGGCGGTTGCTTACGCGTGGCAGCGCGACACCGGCGGGCGGTCCCGCCAGTCTCGGCTGCGAACGGCTGTGAAGGGGAGGGGCGGCCATGCGGCCGCCCTCTGTTCAGGCGTGCGGCTCAGGCGTTCTTGCGATAGCTGGTGCGTGCGTGCGCGTCGATCGGCGCCGGATGGACGGTGGCGCGGATCTTGAATTGCACGTGGTTCTCGACCTGCACCTTGGAGGATGGCTTGGGCTCGCCCCACACCACCACCAGTTCGGTGCCCGGCTCGGCCACCGTCGCATCTACGACCGCAATCGAGAGCATCGAGCGGTAGTTGGCCGAGTAGCCGGTATGAAGCGAACGCCCACGGAAGCTTCCGTCCGGCGCCTCGACGCGATCGTAGTGATAGGTCGCGTAGTGGGCGATCGGGAGATTGATGAACTTCGCCCCGACACCTGGCTGGTACATCGAGGCCCAGGCCTTGGCGACGTCATCGCCATTCCATTGCAGCGTCACCTTGCGGTTGGCCGTGGTCTGGCCCGCCGCTACCTGGGCTTCCAGCGCCGTGCGTCCAACAAAGTCATGATCGAATTTGACGATCTTTCCGTAGCCGACGTCGTAAGGCGAGAAACAGTAATCCTCGATGTTTTCGGAAAAGAAGCTTCCGCCGAGCGACACATTGGCGTCGATCTCGTCCGCCGGTAGCCATTTGCGGAAGCCTTCCGTGCTCTTGCCCGCGTAGAATGCGGGGAGCGGGCGCGGCAGCCATCCGGACTCGAGCGAGTTCGTCAGGTAAGCCCGGCCGCCGACCTGAATCATGTCGTGCTTTTTGCCGGCCGCTAGCAGCGCGGCGCGAACGATCTCATGATCAACCCAGGGTCCGACAAACTCGAAGCCGGGCTCGCCGGCCATGCCGTGGCGCAGCGCGCGGACCATCTTGCCGGCGATCGTGAAGCGGGTGCCATGGAAGAACTTTACATCCGGCGGCTCGCCGCCGATGAGCTCCCGGATCACGTTGAACGCTCCAGGTCCCTGGATCTCATAGCGATACCAAAGGGGATTTCCCTTGCGGGCATAGGACGGGTTGTCCCGCACCAGCTCGACGTCGTAGCCGCCGGTCTCGGCATGATACTGGAGCCAGTTGATCGTCGGCGGAATGCCTACCGCCTGGAATTCGTCCTCTTCATAGCGAAACAGGATGTTGTCGCCGATGAGCTGGCCTTCCTCGTTGACGGCGACGTACTGCTTGGCAGCATCGACGGGAAAGTACTCGACACTGTTGATCGCCGTGTCGCGGATGAGCTTCAGCGCGTCCTTGCCCCTGATGTTCAGGTCGGCGAGATGATGCGACTGGTCATAGAGCACCGCGTTGCTGCGCCACGCGAGCTGTTCGTCGCGCCAGTTGGTGAATTCCGGCGTCACCGGCGTGCTGACGATCGGCGGGCTCTGTGACTCCCAGAGCATGGTTTGCGGGCTTCCAGCGTCAGCGATCTTCTGTTCGAGATTAGCGGCCATCTATTTTCCTCCTGTGCAGCTCCTATCGGGCTAGCCCCTAGCCGCGCATCTAACAACCCAATAGGTTCGATACAGGTGATCGAAATTTTGCATAGAGGCGGTCGGCATGTTGTCAGAGGAGCTTGCGCAGATCGATCTGAATGCCTTGCAGGCATTGATCATGGTTCACGACTGCCAATCGTTTTCGGAGGCGTCGGAGCGCCTCGGCGTCAATCAATCGACGATCAGCTATTCGATCAAGCGCCTGCGAAAGGCCTTCAACGACCCGATGTTCGTTCGGCAAGGCAACTCGATTCTGTCGACCGACAAGTGCTGTCAGCTAGCCCAGGAAGCTCGCGAAGTTTTGGAGCGCATGCAGGCGCTTTCATCCCTGCAAGGCTTCGATCCAAGTACGTCGACGGGCAGCGTGACGATCTCGTGCAATCATCATGAACGCATGTTCCTGATGCCGGCCTTCGTCCGGCAGGTCCAGCAGCAGGCACCCCAGATCACTGTCAACATTTTTGAATCCGCGGTGCACGGCAAGCAGCAGCTGAAGGAGAACATCTGCGATATCGTGCTCGGCCCGGTGGCGATTTTCGGGGATGTCTACTACCGGCGCAAACTCTTTACCGATCGCTACGCGTGCATCATGGATTCCAGCCATCCTCTTGCGGCCGGCGACCTGACGATGGATCGCTACAGGCAAACGCGGCATATCGCCGTGACGCATAATGGCCAGTGGGAAGCGTTGTACTTCGCAGCGCTTCGGGCAATCGACGTCAGGATCACACCGAGCGTGATCGTGCCAAGTCACGACAATCTTGAAGCGTTGATCCGGGGGACGGAACTGGTGGCGACCATTCCCCATCGCTTGGCGCGGCGGCTTTCAGACAAGTTGACGTTGAAGCCCTTTCCCCTCGAGGTGCTGATCCAGATCGACATGTATTGGACCGAGCGCTCGCATTACTCGGGCCTGCATGCCTGGACGCGCCAGCTCCTCGCCGAGGTGGCTGCAACGATCTGAGCGGCCATGAAGCCCGGCCGGGGCGGGTGTGGTCTCGCTGGCGTGCTGGCTGCCGCCTCAGACCTTGGCGCCGAGCAAAACCACCGAAATTGTCGCCGGCTGGTCGCCTGGATTGCGCCAAGCGTGACGAGTGCCATGCTGGACCACCGTGTCGCCGGCATTCAGCTCGACGGTATTGCCGTCGTCGAGTTCGAGGACCAGCCTGCCCTTGATAACGGTGACGTAGTCGACCGTCGGCGTCTGGTGCATACCCGGACTGTCCGGTTCCATGCGCTCAGCAATGCCTGGTGATGCCTCGGTGAGTTCGGGTCCGGCCACCACAGGGTTCCATTCCGGCGACATGAAGACGCTGTCCGGAGGGAAGGTAATGATCCAGAACGACGATCCGCCTGCCGGCATGATCATGGTGCCGGTGGTGTGCATGGGATCTCGATTGTCAATATTGCCCAGCCCCGGCGTCCCCTCGATTTTCCACTGTGGCGACGACACGAAACCTGGTGTGTGTCGCAGGACCATTTCCCGCGGGGAGGGGCCGTCGCTGACGACCACGGATTTGCCGGTCGTGTTCCTGCCGGTGACGACGCGCCGAACCTTCATGTCAAACCTCCCAGGTGGAATGGCCGCAAGCTCGAAAGTCACAGCGCCGAGATGAGACAAGCGAGCGCCCAGAAAAGCGGGAACTCCGGCCCCATCTGCTGCCAGCGCCACTTGAGGCCGTTGATCTTCACCAATGCGTAGGATGCTCCGAGCAACACGACGATCGCGCAGCCGGTCGCCACTCTCGGATAGATGTTGAAGGCCATTCCGACGGCGGCCAGCAGCTCCAAGACGATCGTCAGGACAAGGAAGGCCTCGCCAGGTTTCAGGCCGGCTTTCTCAAACGTGCCCGGAGCCTTGTCGAAGTTCCTAATCTTCCCGATCAGATGAGGAAGGAACCAGATTCCGCACAGGATTCTCAAGTAATCGTGCGGCTGCAGCTCGAACGGCATTGTATGTCCTCTCTCCCAGGCAGCATCGCGGCTGCTGTCCCTTGTCAGGTGTCGTGCTCAAACGAGAAGCTGCGCCTGTTCCGCGCAACTCCATCGGTAAGCAGCGATTACTGGTGGCTGCACCACAAATCGGGTCTTGCGTCACCCATTTCAGATACTATACGGTATCCACAGTCCAAACGGAATGTCAACTCGATCCGGTTGGCGGGATTTGAGGAGGAAGATCGTGACAGTGATGATGCGGGCCGCACGGCTGCATGCGGTGAATGAACCAATGCGAATCGAGGAGGTCGCCAAGCCGCGAGCGTCGGGGACCGATGTCGTGGTCGAGGTCAAAGCCTGTGGCATGGTGCCGAACCTCGCCAACGTGCTGAACAACTGGGAGAATTGGTACCCGCACCAGCCGCTGCCGCCAAAGCCCGCGACTTTCGGGCTTGATCCCGCCGGCATCGTGCATGAGGTCGGAGAGCAGGTCGTTGCCCTGAAACCCGGGGACCGCGTCTACGTCAATCCGCTGCGTTCATGCGGCGCCTGCCACGCCTGTGCCAGCGGCAACCAGATGAAGTGCGACTACTTCACCTTCGCCGGATACTTCGGCTTCAATCGCAAAAGCCTGGAAATCTACAAGCGCTATCCCGGAGGCGGCTTCGCTCAATTCATGAGCGCGCCCCAGAGCGCCATCGTCAAGATACCCGACAACATGACGTTTCCGCAGGCCGCCCGCATGGGCTACCTCGGCACGTCCTATTCGGCGCTCAAGAAGCTGGGCAACCTTGCAGGCAAGTCGCTGATCATCAACGGCGCGACCGGAACGCTGGGTGTCGGCGCCACCCTGTTCGCGCTCGCCATGGGGATCTCCACGATTTACGCGGTCGCGCGCGGTAAGCCGCTGCTGGAGAAGCTGAGGCGGCTGGCGCCGAGCCGGATCGAGACCTTTTCCAACCTGGATGGCAAGGTCGCGGAGTGGGTCCGCTCCAAAAACCACGCCGGCGCGGATTTCATGCTCGACAGCCTCGGCGCCGTGGCTGACGTCAACGCGATGAAGGACGCGATGATGGGGGTCAAGCGCGGCGGCAGCATCGTCAACATCGGCGGCACGGGCGCCGACATGCTGTTCAACACCAAATGGTGGATGGACAACTCAATGGTGCTCACCGGCTCGGCCTGGCTCAGCACAGCAGAGGGCATGGAGATAGCGGAGCTGGTCCGGTCAGGAGCAGTGGACCTTTCGGTGCTGGAAGCCCGGACCTATCCGCTGGACCAGATCAACGAGGCGATCAACGGCGTAGCCTCAGGCGACGGCGGCTTCACCAACTACGTGCTGGAACCCTGAGCTCAGCCAGGTCGCGTTGGTTCCTGCTCCGGCAGGGCTGATGCGGGCATATTCGGACGCCAGCGGGTTGGAGAATGCCATGATAATCGACTGCCACGGCCACTACACTACCGAGCCTCCGGCCCATCATGTCTACCGCAAGGCACAGGTGGAGTTTGCCGAGGGCAAGCGCCACGCAAGTCCGACCTATCCCGACATAACCGATGAGACGCTTCGGGAGACGATCGAACACAACCAGCTTCGCCTTCAGCGGGAGCGCGGCTCCGACCTGACAATCCTGTCGCCGCGGGCATCCGGCATGGGTCATCACGTCGGCAGCGCGGCTTTCAATGCCGAATGGTCGCGTGTCTCCAATGATCTCATCGCGCGCATCGTGGACATGTTCCCGTTGAATTTTGCCGGGGTCTGTCAACTGCCGCAGTCGATGAGCGGTGACCTGGCGCCCGTGCTCGCCGAACTCGATCGCTGTGTGGTCGAGCTCGGCTTCGTCGGCTGCAACCTCAACCCGGATCCGTCCGGCGGCTTCTGGTCCGCGCCGCCAATCTATGACCGCTACTGGTATCCCCTCTTCGAGAGGATGATCGAACTCCAGGTGCCGGCCATGATCCACGTCTCGGGCGCGTGCTCGGCCTGCCTGCACACCACCGGTGCGCACTACATCAACGCCGATACCGCGGTGTTCATGCAGTTGATCCAGGGAAACCTGTTTCGCGACTTTCCCGATCTCAAGCTGATCATTCCACACGGCGGCGGCGCGGCACCCTATCACTGGGGCCGTTATCGCGGGCTGGCAATCATGATGGAAAAGCCGGATCTCGCCGCGCATCTGATGCGCAACGTCTATTTCGACACCTGCGTCTATCACCAGGCCGGGATCGAGACGCTGTTTCGCGTGATCGGCCCGCACAACATCCTCTTCGGCTCGGAACTGCTGGGCGCGGTCAAGGCTGTGGACCCGCTGACCGGCTTCAACTTCGACGACACGCGCCGCTATATCGATGCCCTGGGCCTCGACGAGGCCGGCCGCGCGGCGGTGTTCGAAGGCAACGCGCGCAAGGTTTACCCGCGGCTCGACACGAGGCTCAAGCGACAGGGCCGCTAGGCAGGATATGTTGAGCGAAGCCGCCAATCCCTGGAGATATTTATGGCAAGAGTCGTGACGAACACCGAACGTACGCCACTCGAACTGTGCGACGCGCTGGGCGCGCTGGGCGTGGCCACCGTTCATGAGGCCCAGGGCCGCAAAGGACTGCTAGCCCCGCGGCTGCGCCCCATCTACGAAGGCGCCAAGATCGGTGGCAACGCGCTAACCTGCGAGGTCGCGCCTGGCGATAACTGGACCATCCACGTGGCGTTGGAGCAGGCGCGGCCGGGCGACGTGCTCGTCGTCGCTCCCACCTCGCCGTGCGAAGACGGTTTTTTTGGCGACCTTCTGGCTGAATCGGCGATGGCGCTCGGCATCCGAGGCCTCGTCATCGATGCCGGCGTTCGCGATGTGGCGACCTTGCGAGCAATGAAGTTTCCGGTCTGGTCGAAAGCCATTTTTGCTCAGGGAACGGTGAAGGAAACGCTTTGCGATTGCCAGGTTCCCATCGTCTGCGCCGGCGTTCGAATCTGCCCCGGCGACGTGATCGTCGCCGATGATGACGGCGTCTGCGTGATAGCCCGTGCAAATGCCGAGTCGGTTGCGAAAGTCGCGCGAGAGCGGGAGGCGGCCGAGGAAGACAAACGTCGGCTCTATTGCGCCGGCAAGCTTAGCCTCGATGTCAACTCAATGCGCGAACGGCTGCGGTTGAAGGGGCTTGTCTACGAATAGGCAACCGGCTCCCCGAAGCGAAATTGGTCGACCTTCCAACGCAGTTGGCGTGGCGTGGTTTGCTGTCAGGAAACGGCAGCCCGCTTCCGTGCGGACTTTCCGTTCTTATGTCTATAGAGATGAGCTTCGTGCATTGAGGTCAGCGCGACCCGAACCATCTCGCCGGGTGCCCTGTCGTCCATAAAGCTCGACATGCCGCCATAGATAAGTTCGAGGACAATGCCGCCGACATAGAGTGGCCGAGGTTCCGCATCCCCATACGGAAACAGCTTCTCCGACAAGAGCCTGCCTAGCCCTTCCCACTGGTCTCTAAACAGGCGCAGGTGCCGATCCTCCAGCGTGTTGTCGCGGCGCGCGATGCGCAGCAGGTCGATGGCCAAGGTTCCCCAGCGCTTGTCCTTGGCGCGCTGGTTGGCCCATTCGCAAAGAGACTCAATGACGTCGTTCGGCTCGTCAATGCCGCGAAGCCTTTCGGTCAGTTCGACCACGTCCCCGCCCGCGTTGCGCTCCAGCAGCTGCAGGAAGATGTCTTCCTTGTTCGTGAAGTTGGAGTAGAAGGCGCCCTTTGAGAAGCCAGCCTCTTCTGCAATACGCTCGATTGATGCGCCGGAATAGCCGTCGCGGGCTACCATTTCACTAGCCGACGCCAGCAGCTTTTCGCGCGTCAAGGCTTGGCTCTGTTCGCGGGTCAATCGTGCCATTTTTCGAAATCCATCCAATGAACGTATCAGGATACCTAGCGTATCTGAGTATTTAGAGGGCTCGATCTCTAGGGGCAAGCGGAAGGTGGGCAGTCAGGCGGCCATCGTTCCGGATTTCCTCTGGCACGAGGGGACAATTGGTTCAGCCGACCGTCATGCGGCGGCATCGAGATAGGAATCGTCGAAGACCTTCATCGCCTCGCCGCAGCGGGCCTCATCAAGCAATTTCGCGCGGATCATCAGATCGATCGTCGTGCGCAACGCTTTTTCAGGCACCGCCAGCCTGTCAGGCCACATGCCCATATCACGCATGTATTCCAGGCCACGATTGGCCAGCGTCGGGCTTTCCGGCGTGGTGATGCGTTGGAAGATCGGCAGCGTCACATCCTGCCTCATAGGGTCATCGGTGATGGCATGGGCCTCTATAAGAGCTTTGACGAAGCGGATGACCATGTCTCGATTGGCCCGCAGCCATGACGATCGGCCGATGATTGCGGTGAAGACGATTTCGGGGATGAACGCGTTGACCTCGCCGATCAGCTTGTACCCTCGGTCCTCGGCCAGGAAGTTCCATGGCGCGGGCTGAGGAGCGCAGTCGATTTCACCGGCTTCCAGCGCCTCCCAGCGTTTGGTGTGGATGCCTGCAAGCACGAACTCGTAGTCGCCCGGGTAGCGCAGCCCCTGAGAAGCCAGCACAATCTGCGTATAGATCGCGGTACCCTCGGTGAGCGAGGACGTGCCTATCCTCTTTCCTTTAAGGTCGGCCAGGGATGCGATTTCAGGCCGGGCCACGATAGACATCGGCAGCCGCACCGCGTTCGCCGCCACAATCCGCAGTTCTCCACCTTTTACGAAGTTCGCGACTGCTCCTTCTGGCGGCGTGATCGCAAGGTCGGCGTCCCCCTCGAGAACCGCGCTCGTTGCCTTGTCGACGCTGCCGAGGCGCTTGTACTCGATTGCAATGCCGTGCTTAGCGAATAACCCCAACTCGTCCGCAACGAAGACCGGCAGCCAGTTAAATCCCTGTGCTCCGCCTGCGAGGCGAAGCGCGATAGGTGTGAAAGCGCTGGCCGTCGTATCAATTGCCATAGGTGCTCCAGACGAATTCAGCAGTCTATCTTAAATACCAGTAGTATTTGAATTCAAGATGGTATGTCAACTGATGTGTTGGCGGATGTGCTCGTCAGGGGGCGCGGCCTCGGCAAACAGCCGTTGTTCAATCCAGTAATGATGCCGGCTGAGATTGGACGGGCTTGGTCATCTCGGGGAACGGCGCACGTGGCGCAAGACCCTGGAGCTAGATGTGTTGCTGTCGGGCGGGACCTCGCACCGGACCATCGCCGCCTTTTGGCCGCGTTGAGGTGAGGCCGGTTTCAATAGCCTTGAGAAGGGCGACTGCATCGTCGAGATTGGTGGTGTCGCCCCCGGCGGCGGCGGAGACGGCGGCGCCCCATTCCTTGCGCACCAAGGCATAGTTTTCGGTGCCGCGCAGCGTGCGGTGGACGCTTACACCGCGGCGGTCTTGCGGATCGACGTGCCGCTCGATCAGCCCCTTCTTTTCAAGATCACGCAGCACCGGCGAGACATTGGTGCGTTGCAGGCCGGTTGCGGCCGCGATCTGGCTCGGCGTGGCCGCGGCATGCTGGACGAGGTGGCGCATCACCATGCCTTCCGACTGCGACAGTTGCACCGCTCGCTCGTCGCTGTAGCCCCGGAACTGGATCTCGCGGGCAATGATCAGGATGAGGTCGGCCAAGTCGGCCCAGCGGACCGCCGTGGACGGAGACTTGCGGGTGGAGGAATCGTCGTCGTCGTCGGTCATCATCGGGGAGTTTACAAGCTTCCAGCAATATGTATATATCCATTATGATTATATAAACATAACTATCTGCCAATAAACATGTGGAGACTCCTGTGACACATCCGACATCCGCCGGTCCTGCCCGGCATTCCGCCCGGTCGATGGCCCGCGCCGGCGGGCTGCACGACCTCGGCGTGCATGTGCTTCTAGCTGGCGCCTTCCTGCCGATCGCCGATTTCTTCATCGTCAACGTGGCGCTGCCGACGATCCAGGCCTCGCTCAAGGCGACGCCCTCTGCGCTCGAGCTGGTGGTGTCGGTCTATGGCGTAGCCTACGCGGCGATGCTGGTGCTGGGCGGCCGCCTCGGCGACCGTTTCGGCCGCCACAGGCTGTTCCTGGCCGGGCTCGCCGGCTTCATCCTCGCCTCGCTCGCCTGTGGCTTGGCGCCGAGCATCAATATGCTGATCGCCGCCCGGCTGCTGCAGGGCGCGACCGCAGCGATGCTGGTCCCGCAGGTGCTGGCGACCTTCCAGGCAACCTTGCCGGGCGAGCGCAAGACGAGGGCAATCGCGCTTTACGGTGCAACGTCGGGCATTGCCGCGATTGTCGGCCAACTCGCCGGCGGGCTGCTGGTCAGCGCCGACCTGTTCGGCACCTCCTGGCGGCCGATCTTCCTCATCAACATCCCGCTCGGCGTCATCGTCTTCTTCGCTTCGCGGCTGGTCGTGCCGGCCAACCGATCGCCGCATCCGGCCGGCATCGACCTGCCCGGCACGATGCTGTTCGCGGCGACGCTGACGGCCCTGCTGGTGCCGCTGACCGAAGGCCATTCCCTCGGCTGGCCGGCATGGACCAAGGCGATGCTGGCCGCCGCCGTGATGCTCGCCATGCTCACCGCTGTGGTCGAGAAGGCCACGGAAGCGCGGGGCGTGGTGCCGCTTCTGCCGCCCTCGCTTCTCAGCCTGCCCTCGATGGCGCGGGGGCTTGCCATGATTACCCTGTTCAGCGCCGGCTTCGGCGCCTTCATGTTCGTCTTCGCGCTCACAGTCCAAAACGGGCTCAACGCCAACGCGCTGCAAAGCGGCCTTGCCATTCTGCCGATGGCGATCATGTTCTTCATGGGCTCGGCGGTCAGCCCGCGCGTGATCGGGCGCTTCGGCCGCGGTGCGCTGGCGGCGGGCGGCATCGTGCAGGCGCTCGGGCTGGCGCTGCTGATCGCCATCACCCTGACCGGCTGGCCTAGGGTCGGCCTGGTGGAGCTGGCGCCGCCTCTGGTGCTGATCGGCGCCGGCCAGTCGATGCTGTTTTCAGGCCTGTTTCGCGCTGTACTCGCCGATGTTCCCACCCATCTTGCCGGCGTCGGCAGCGGCGTGCTGATCACGCTGCAACAGTCAGGTCTGGCGCTCGGCGTCGCGACGCTCGGCACGCTCTATCTGGCGCTGGAACCAACGGGCATCGCGCAAGCCTTCGCAACCGTGATCGCCAGCCAACTTCTGATCATTGTGGCTCTGGTGCTGAGCACCGGGCTGCTGCCTCGGTTCACCAACCACCGGGTGCATGCACAGCCGGTGGAGATGTGACCTCCCGCCGAACTCACCGGGTTGATGCTAAGAGCTCAAGCGGTACGATCTGCCTTGCAGGCGTCGGCGGGTTCCGTCGGGGCGATGCCAGTCGGTGAGAATGCCTGAACTCAGCCGCCGTCGCGCGCAAGCCTTCATCTATGAGGCACAGCGCCGTGCGGTCCGCGCGAGCACGCGGCCGTGCGGTTGAATTCCTCAGCTGAGGCGAGGTGACCGCCGAGGTTGCCCGGATCGCGTGGCGACAATATCGGCTTCGTGCGCGCGATCGCGGCCAAGAAACAGGCAGGTGGAACCTGGCGAGCGTGACCTTGCCGCTTGCGCGCTGTGGCCCACGTCAGCATCTCAGTGTGGGCACGTGCGCACGGCTTCAACGTTCTGACTTAATTCCGGACAGCGACAGATAATTCGGGCCAAGGGGGCGTTGCCTGCTGCTCGATCCCCATCATCTCAGTGAAGCCTAGGCGTTTCGACGCAGCGCTGTTTGAGCGCAAGCAGCCAAATTGCGGCAGTCCGAGACAGGATGCGCAAAAAAGTAGCCTGTCGCGTGATTTTATTTCGACTGCCGGGTGCGCAAAGCTTGCATATAAGAACGAGCCTGAAGCCAAATTGGAGCCAGGCCGATGTCGTTCAAAGGCATTATTCCGCCCGTCACCACACCCTTTCATCAAGATGGATCGATCGACCGCGACGGCTTCTGCGTGATGGTCGAGCATCTGGTCGCGTCAGGCGTGCACGGCGTCATCGTCGGCGGCACCACGGGCGAGTATTACGCCCAATCGCGCGATGAACGCGTCGGCCTGCTGAAGCTTGCCAAGACCGTGGTGAAGGGCAAGGTGCCGCTGATCGCCGGCGTCGGCGCCATCCGCACCGAAGACTGCATCGAATACGCGTTGATCGCCAAGGACCTGAAGTATGATGGCATCCTGATCGGCGCGCCGTACTATGCGGTGCCGACGCAGCTCGAGCTCGCCAACCATGCGCTGGCGATCGACAAGGCCGCCAACCTGCCGGCGATGCTCTACAACTATCCCGGCCGCACCGGCACGATGATGGACCTCGAGTTCCTCGACCGGGTCGGCCGCAGCACCAATTTCTGCGCCATCAAGGAATCCAGCGGCAGCATGAACCAGCTGCACGCCCTGGCGCGCGACTATCCGCATATCGACCTGTTCTGCGGCATGGACGATCAGGCGCTCGAATTCTTCGCGTGGGGCGCGAAGGGCTGGGTTTGCGGCGCCGGCAACTGCCTGCCGGCGGAGCATATCGCGCTTTACGAAGCCTGCGTCGTCGAGAAGGATTTCAGCAAGGGCCGGCAGATCATGTCGGCGCTGCTGCCCTTGATGCGTGTTCTCGAGCAGGGCGGCAAGTTCGTGCAGAGCATCAAATTCGGCTGCGAGCTGGCCGGATTGCCGGCGGGGCCGGTGCGCCGGCCGATGCGGGCGCTCGACGAGGAGCAGAAGCGGGAGCTCGAGACGACGATCCGCACCCTTAAAACCGTCATCGCCGCCATCACCGCAAAATCCCAGAAGAGGGCTTCCGAGAATGTCATCGCTATTAACGCGTGATGAGTACCAGAACCTGGCGGACAGCCTGCCGCTGCCGACCAACGCGGTGATCGACGGCAAGGCGCGGGCGGCGCAGTCAGGCGACACTTTCGAGACCATCAATCCCGCAACGGGGCAGGTTATCGCCAGGATCGCCTCCTGCGGCGAGGCCGACGTCGATCTTGCCGTCGAGAAGGCGCGGCTGGCGTTTGAATCGGGGGCGTGGTCGCGGGCCCATCCGAGCGAGCGCAAGCGCGTGCTGCGGCGCTTGGTCAAGCTGATGGAGCGAAACATCCATGAGCTGGCCGTGCTCGAGACACTCGAAAGCGGCAAGCCCATCTATGACGTCTCAACCATCGACATCCCCGAGGCGCTGCATTGTCTCGAATGGCACGCGGAAGCTACTGACAAGCTCTACGGCCAGACCTCGCCGTCGGGCGACGACGTCGTGTCGCTGATCGTGCGCCAGCCGCTCGGCGTGGTCGCTTGCGTTCTGCCCTGGAACTTCCCGATCCTGATGCTGGCCTGGAAGATCGGGCCGGCGCTTGCCACCGGCAACTCCGTCATCGTCAAGCCGGCCGAGCAGACCAACATGTCGACGTTGCGGATTGCCGAACTGACGCATGAGGCCGGGTTGCCGCCGGGTGTCCTTCAGGTCGTCACCGGTCCTGGCGAGACCACCGGCAAGGCGCTTGGCCTGCATGCGGATATCGACATGGTCGCCTTCACCGGCTCCACCGATGTCGGCCGCAAATTCCTGGAGTATTCCGCCAGGTCCAACCTCAAGCGCATCGTACTCGAATGCGGCGGGAAGAACCCCTGCATCGTGCTCGACGACGCCGAGAACCTCGATGTCGTCGCGCAGCATGTCACCCAGGCGGTGTTCTGGAACATGGGCGAGAATTGCTCGTCGAATTCCCGCCTGATCGTGCACGAGAAGATCAAGGACCGCCTGGTCGAAACGGTTCTCCACAAACTCAGGGAATGGCCTCTGGGCGAGCCGCTGGACCCGGGCAACCGACTGGGCGCGATCGTGTCGAAGGAACAGTTCGACCGCATCATGGGCTACATCAAGAAGGGGCGGTCTGAAGGCGCCAAGGTCGTGACGGGAGGCAATGCCCACAAGCACGGCAAGGGCTATTTCATCGAGCCGACCGTGTTCGACGATGTCACGCCGCAAATGACGATCGCGCGCGAGGAGATTTTTGGGCCGGTGCTGTCGGTCATCAAGGTGGCGAGCGCCGACGAGGCGGTCCGCGTCGCCAACGACACGCAATACGGGCTCGCGGCCTCGATCTTCACCGCCAATCTCGGCAAGGCGCATCGCATCGCGCGCGACATCCGCGCCGGCACGGTGACCATCAACTGCTACGGCGAAGGCGACATCTCGACCCCGTTCGGCGGCTTCAAGCTTTCGGGCTTCGGCGGGCGGGACAAGTCGCTTCACGCCCACGACCAGTACACCGAGCTCAAGACCATCTGGGCGGATATTTCCGATCCCAGGGTCTCGCGCGCCGTCGACTAAGCCGAAAGCCATGAGCATGCATCAGGCCGTAAGGACGCCTGCCGACATCAACATGTCCGGCTGGTACGGGCTCCTGCCGCCTCCAAAGGCGCCTGAGGTCCTGCGCGGCAGGCACACGGCGGACTGGGTGATCGTCGGCGCCGGATTCTCCGGCCTGGCCGCCGCGCGCCGGCTTTCCCAGCTGGTGCCTGGCGACCGCATCGTCGTTATCGATGCGCAGCGTGTCGGCTGGGGCGCGGCCGGACGGAACTCGGGCTTCATGATCGACCTGCCGCATGAGCTTGGCGGCGAGAACTATGGCGGAAGCCAGGATCACGACCGCAAGCGCATCCGTATGAACCGCGCCGCAATCGAATTCTCTGCCGCAGCGGCGGACGAGTATGGATTGCAGCGTTTCTTCGTTCGCGCCGGCAAGTTCCATGGCGCCGCGACTGATCACGGTCTTGCCGTCTTGCGCGAATTCGAAAACCACCTGACCGGCCTCGACGAGCCGTTCGAGCGCCTCGACGGGCAGCAGCTGAAGACAATCACCGGAACCGACTTCTTCGTCGGCGGCACATTTACGCCGGGGACGGTGATGGCGCAGCCGGCCGGCTTCATCCGTGGCGTCGCCGAAGGTCTGTCGAGCCGCATGCAGATATTCGAGAAGTCAGCGGTCATCTCGCTGCAGACCGGCAAACTGCACACGGTCAAAACGGCCGAGGGCGATATCGCCGCGCCACGGCTGATCCTGACGGTCAACGGTCACCTCGAAAGCTTCGGCTTCTTCAACAAACGCCTGCTGCATGTCTTCACCTATGCCAGCATGACAAGACCGCTCTCCAAGAGCGAGCAGGCCGCCCTGGGTGGTGAACCGAATTGGGGCCTGATCCCGGCCGACCCGATGGGATCGACCATCCGACGCATCGGCGACCGCATCGTCGTTCGCAACACCTTCACCTACAATCCGGACATGTCGACCAGCGAGAAGCAGATCGCTCAGATCGGCGCGGCGCATGATCGATCGTTCCGGGCGCGCTTCCCGATGCTGGGCGAAGTACCGATGGAGTTTCGCTGGGGAGGGCATCTCTGTCTCTCCCTCAATTCCGCTCCCGCGTTCGGCGAAGTCGAAGAGAGGGTGTTCGTCGCCGGCTGCTGCAACGGGTTGGGAACGGTACAGGGCACTTTGTATGGGATGCTGGCCGCTGATTTGGCTGCGGGCGCCGATAGTTCGATGCTTTCAGATGCATTGGACGAACCTTCTCCGTCGAAGCTTTACCCACGGCCCGTGATGGCGATCGGAGCTCCTCTACGGCTTTGGGCGATGCAAAGGCGGGCAGGGCGCGAGCTCTAATCAGTTTGTATCGCGCTCCTTGGCGCAGACTTCCCTCAGCCACTCGCGAAGAATTTCGGCGGCAGGTGACAAAGTGCGGTTGTCATACCAGGTGAGATAGTAGCCACCTGGCGCCTCGAGCTCGAGATCGGTAATCTTCACCAGCTTTTTCTCCTCGACAAGTGGACGTACCAGCCGATGCCATCCTACGGCGATCCCTTGGTTGGCCTGTGCCGCTTGCAGGGCCACAAAGAATTTCCCGAAGCGTCTCCCGCGCAATGGTCCGTGAGTGAGACCGGCCCTCCCCAACACTTCGTCCCAGTCTGCCCAGTCTGGATCGACCCAGTCGACATGCAACAAGGGGAGTTCGGCAAGGGATTCCGCTGTGGCATCACGATGCTCGCGCGCAAATTCCGCACCACAGACGGGATAAATGACCTCGTCGAAAAGTAGCTCGGCTCGCTCGTCAGGCCACGAGCCGAAGCCATAGCGCACTCGCAGCTCTACTTCCGCTCGTCTAAAGTCGCGTGAATTGTCGGAGATGAGATGGTCCACCGTGACGTCGCCATGTCGATCCCAGAATTCCGGCATCCGTGGGATTAGCCACATCGAAGCAAATGCATCGGTGCACGCGATCGTGACATTCTTGGAGCGGTCACCCCGTTTGACTGTTCTGACGACGTCCGACACCCGGGAGAAACTGCCAGCCAGGACTCCGTAGAGGTCCTCTCCCGCGCTTGTCAGGACGACACCCGTACCAAGCCTGACGAACAGGGGCACCCCGAGCTCATCTTCGATCGCTTTGATCTGTCGGCTCACTGCTCCCGGAGTGACGTTCAACTCCGAGGCGGCCAGTTTGAAAGACAAATGCCGCGCTGAGGCCTCGAACACCGCCAGCGCTGTCAGCGACGGAAGATCGTAGTAGCGTCGGACCATATGGCACCCCAACCAGTACGGATTCGGCTAACCAAGTGCTCTTTACTCAACTGCGGCATGAGACTTTTGCATTAGGGCATTCGCCACGGTTTCGGCAATAGTTCGTCGGCACGGCGAAGAATTCGCCTGCGCGCCCATTTCATCCCCGGAGGCCGGCATGACTGCTCAACAGCAAGTTTCTCGTAGAGGAGGGCGGGAGGCGCGGCGGACGATCCGCACCGCGCCGAAGATCGACATGCTGCCGACGCTGAAGCGCGGCCTGCCAGTCGTGGAGCCGATGGATGCCGAGCAGGTCGAGCGCATCCATGAAGCGTCTCTCGCGATCCTTGAAGACGTGGGCGTGGTGTTTCGCGACCCGATTGCGATCGAGGATTGGAAGAGGGTCGGCGCCGACGTGCGCGCGGACGACCGCGTCCATCTCGACCGCGGTCTGGTCATGGAGCTCATCAAGACCATTCCTTCCAGGATCGAATATTTCGCGCGCGATCCGGCGAAGAATGTCGAGCTCGGCGGGCCGAAATCGATCTTCGTGCCGATGACCGGCGCGCCCTATATGCGCGACCTCGACGATGTCAGGCGTGGCCCGACAATCGCGGACCTCGGCACCTTCCACAAGCTCGCGCATATGATGCCGGCGCTGCATTCATCGGCGCACCACATCGTCGAGCCGATGGACATTGTCGTTGCGCACCGGCACCTGCACATCACCTATTCGTCGATGAAGCATTCCGACAAGATCTTCATGGGCATGACAACCTCGCCCAAGAATGCCGAGGATGTGCTCGACATGTGCGAGATCCTGTTCGGCGAAGGCTTCCTCGAGAGCCATGCGGTCACGACTGGCAACTGCAACGGCAACTCGCCGCTGGTCTGGGACCAGGTGATGCTGGGCGCCATGCGCGCCTTCTGCCGTCGCAACCAGCCGGTGTTGTGCTCGCCCTTCGTCCTCGGCGGCGCCAACACGCCGGCCTCCACCGCGGCGGCTGTCGCGCAGCTCAATGCCGAGGCGCTCTCTGC
Organism: Mesorhizobium album; assembly: GCF_033977205.1. Lineage (NCBI taxonomy): Bacteria > Pseudomonadati > Pseudomonadota > Alphaproteobacteria > Hyphomicrobiales > Phyllobacteriaceae > Mesorhizobium > Mesorhizobium album. The sequence continues at coordinate 131,816 of NZ_JAVIIW010000016.1, forward strand.
GCTCGCCTACACGCAGGTGATACGCAAGGGCTGTCCGGCGATCTACGGGCACTATCTCTCGACCGTTTCGATGCAGTCGGGCGCGCCGATGGCGGGAACGCCGGAAATCTCGCTGATGAACTTCATGATCGGCCAGATGGCGCGCCGCTACAACGTTCCCTGGCGCACGTCGAACCTGCTCGGCGGCGCCAAGGTCTTCGACGCGCAGGCCGGCTATGAGAGCGCGATGACGATGATGGCCGTGCTGATGTCGGGCGCCAACTACATCTGGCATTCGGCAGGCTGGAACGAAGCCGGCATGCACTGCTCCATCGCGAAGTTCGTCGTTGATGCCGAGGTCTGCGCCATGGGCTATCGCATGACGCAAGGCATCCAGTGGGACGATTTCGACGAGGCCCTGGCCGCAGTGCGCGACGTCGGGCCGGGCGGTCACTATCTCGGCCATCCGCATACGCAAGCGAATTTCGAACGGGCCTTCTTCATCCCGAAGCTGTTCGACAACAATTCGATCGAGCAGTGGTATGCGGATGGCTCCAAGGACATAAAGCAGCGGGCGCTGGAGCATGCCCGACGGCTTCTGGCCGAGTATGAAGAGCCCACGCTCGACATTGCGAAAGACGAGGAGTTGCGCGCCTATATCGAGCGGCGCTCGCGCGAGATCCCTGCGGTCGATGCGCTTAACGAGGAATACTGAGCCAGCATGCGCATCGACCGGATCAACGTCTATAGCGCGCAATTGCCTGTCAAAGGCGGCGTCTACCGCATGGCCAGCGCCGACGTGGAGGCGCTGGACAGCACGCTTGTCGAGATCGTCACCGACGACGGTTTGACCGGCTGGGGCGAGACCTGCCCGGTCGGCCCGGTCTACCAGCCGCATCACGCGCTGGGCGCCCGCGCCGCGATCGCCGAAATCGCGCCGGGGCTCATCGGCGCGGAGATCGCCTCGATCAGGTTGCTAGCGAAACAAATGGACGATCGCCTGAACGGCCACGGTTACGCCAAGGCCGCGTTCGACATGGCGTTCCTCGACCTGCTTGGCCAGAAGCTCGGCGTGCCGGTCTCGACGCTGTTGGGCGGCGCGCTTACGGACCGCGTTCCGGCCTACTATTCGCTGATCGTCGGCGCGCCGGAGGAGACGGCGAGGATTGCCGCCGACAAGGTCAAAGCAGGCTATCCGCGCCTGCAGGTGAAAATCGGCGGGCGCAACCTGGAAGAGGATGTGGCCGTCATTCACAAGGTCTGGGAGGCGGTCGGCTACAAGGCGCGGATTGCCGTGGACGGCAATAGGGGTCTGACCGTCGCCGCCGCGATCCATCTCGACCGGCTCTGCCAGGCAATCACCTTCGTCTTCGAGCAGCCCTGCAACACCATGGACGAGGTCGCGACGCTGAAGGGCCGCGTGACGCACCCTGTCTATCTCGACGAGAACACCGAGGACCAGAACGCGGTGCTGAGGGCTATCTCGCTGGGCATCGCCGACGGCTTCGGCTTCAAGGTCACCCGCCTCGGCGGCCTCACCAAGATGACGACCGTGCGCGACCTGTGCGCCATCCGCTCGCTGCCGCACAGCTGCGACGACGCCTGGGGCGGCGACATCATCGCGGCGGCCTGCGTGCATCTGGCCGCGACCGTGGAGCCGCGCCGCATGGAAGGCGCCTGGATCGCGCAGGAATACATCGAGGGGCATTTCGACGCGAAGAATCCGGTCGTCATCGAAAAGGGCCACATCGCCGTGCCGCAACGGCCAGGCCTTGGCGTGAAGCCGGAGCCCGGCATGTTCGGCAAGCCGTTGGTCACCTACGGATGAACGCGCCCGCCAACATCAGCGCCATGAAGTCGCTGGCCACGCCGGAAATTTCGGCGATGGCCGATCGGCCGTTTGACCTCGTGGTTCTGGTGCTGCCGGGATTCTCGCATCTGGCGCTCCACGCCTATATCGAACCGTTCCGCATCGCCAACTCGGTGGCGAGGCTGCCGCTGTTCCGCTGGCGGATCGCAAGGCTCGGCGTCCGGCCAATCGAAGGTGCGAACGGCCTTTCGGTCGCTGCCGATGTTGGGGTGGACGAACTGGTTTCCAGCGCGGAGGATCGCCGGCCGGACCAGCTCGCCATCGTGGCGGGCGAGCCGATAGAGCGGCAACTGACGCCGCAGCTCAACGGATTTCTGCGCACGATGGCACGCCGCGGCGTTCCGATCGCCGCGGTCGGAACAGCGACATGGCTGCTTGCGCAGACGGGCCTTCTTGCAGGCACGCGCTGCACGATCCACTGGTCGCGGCTCGCTGCTTTTTCCGAAGTGTTCAATCAGCCGCGCATACGCGACTCCCTCTTCGTCAAGGATGGGCAATATTCGACTTGCGCCGGCGAACTGGCGGCATTCGACCTCGCGGTCGACCTGATCGGCGGCCATGCCGGCGGCTTCATCGCCCAGGAGGTCTGCCGCCACGCGACCGTCGAAGGCCAGCGCTCGGGATCGAACCGCCAGACCGGGCCCTCTGGCCTCGCCTTCGCCGGCGTCAGCGACAAGCTTCTGATGGCAATGCGCATCATGGAAGAAAATGTGGAATTCCCGCTGGCGATGGACGAAGTTGCGCAACGGGCCGGAGTGTCGCGGCGCCAGCTGGAACGACTCTTCGCAATGCATATCGGCCTGCCGCCGGTGCGGCATTACCTGCGAATTAGGGTCGACCATGCCAAGCGCCTGCTCGAAGGCACGCGCATGCCCATCATCGACATCGCTATCGCCTGCGGGTTCATGTCGGCTTCACACTTTGCGAAGTGCTTTCGCGTCTTCAACGGTACGTCACCACAGCAATGCCGCGCGATGGTGCCGACATGGGTCGGACCGGGACTGGGCTGATTTCAAACGGCTTGCTTTCCTGCGATCGGGCCCGCCCAGGAACAAGGAGCACCAGTCACTGCGGGAGCGCCGCTGAGCTGAAATAGACTCATCTGTCAGTCTACTTTTTTGCGTGACACCTAATCTCAAAAGCTGTGCTACCGCTTTCCGAGAAGCCGGCTTGCTCCGAGCTGGAGTGGGGGAGCCGGAAGCCAAGAACGGCAACAACTGTGGGAGGAAGAAATGACAGTTTTCAAAAGTAATGGCGATCGTGTCCCCGCCGCCATCGAGGCGATGGCACAAGAAGCGCGCGAAGGCCGCATGGACCGGCGCGAATTCCTGGCTCTCGCCAGCGCCTTCGGTGCATCGACCGCGCTT
>NZ_JAVIIW010000151.1:0-763 GCF_033977205.1 Mesorhizobium album
TCGAATGGCGCCGCCCTTGTAGATCTGATTGTAGCCGGTAAACCCATCGGCCTGCAGTGTGCCGGCAAATCCGGCGAGCTCGCTCATCACGCTCTCGCCGGCGCGACCCATGGTGGCGCGGTACCAGGCGATCGGCGGCTCCTGCGAACCCGAGTTGCGGTCATCGGCGACGTAAACCCAGAGCGCGCCCTTGTGCGTCGTGCCGGTGCCGGGCGCCAGGATCGGATGCCGCGTGTCGTCGGTGTGGAGCTTGGTGCGGCTACGGCCGATCTCACGAAGGCGGTTGTAGATCGGATCGAGCAAGGCGGCGGCGTAGCCGGCGCTGCGCGCAAGCGTGGATCGCTCGATATCGACGCCCTTGGCGGCCATCATCTGGCTCTGACGGTAGAAGGGCAGATGGTAACCCCACTTGGCCATCATGATATGGGCGAGCGCGGCATAGCCGAGCTTGCCGCGTGCAATGGCCTTGGCGGGTGCCGGCGCCTGAATGATTTTATCGCAGGTCCGGCAGCTGTACTTGGGTCGAACGGTCTCGATGACCTGCCAGACCTGGGCGACCAGATCGAGCATCTCATCGCTATCTTCGCCCATGGCGCGCAGAGCGCCGCCGCAGCCCGGGCAGCACGCGCAAGAAGGCTCGCGAAGGATCCGCTTGCGCGGCAGGTTCGGATTGAGCTTGCGCACTGGCAGCACCCGGACCTTGTCGGTGTCAGCGACGATGGGCAGCTCGGCCTCGGGCCCACTGGCGGCGACATCGGTCTCG
>NZ_JAVIIW010000152.1:0-743 GCF_033977205.1 Mesorhizobium album
TGCGGTGCGGCTGATATCGGCGACCACATCGCCCTTTGCATGCTCCAATGTCATGGCGCGAAAGCTCCATGTTCATCGGCCTATTGCAAGGTGCCTTGATGCACCGCTTACGATCCTCGATCGTTCAGGCGAGGAGGATAAGAACCTGTCGCGCGATCGCGGGAGCGGCGCATCGCCCTTGTCAAGAGCTTCGATTAGACCACGGACATGGGCCGGGCCCTTCGGTGTGACGACGCCATACTCAGCCAGATGCGCCCGCATCGTGCTGATTTCAGCTGTGCGCCGCCGAACCAAGAGGTGGCCAGCCCGATGAAGCATCAGAATGCTCTGGGCATCCGCCGATTTGACAGCCACGAACCGCATTGTCGGTCGCGTCACCGCTCGCAGATCGCTTCCGCGTCGGCCGCATCGTTCTAGTTGCGCTTGACGTAGGCCTTTACGCAAGCCGGCGGCATCAACTTTGACCACATGCCCGAGTGCAATCAGCTCCCGCGCCCAATGGTGCGCCTTCGCGCACGCAGGCCTCCATGCCGATGAGGCACGGCTGCATGTCGCGAAAAAACGGGATAAGCTGATCGCGCCGAACTTTTCGACGGAGCACCGTGTTTCCTGCATTTCGACGCCGTGAACTTGAACGGAAATAATGAACCGCTCCGGAGCCACTCGCCGTGCATGGCCCAGAGCCGATACTGCCCCAATGCGCGGAGTATCCGTAGTAAACGCGCCCAAATAGCTGTCGATGA
>NZ_JAVIIW010000153.1:0-733 GCF_033977205.1 Mesorhizobium album
TTGTTCTTCTCGACCTTCTCCTGCGCGCTCTGCCCGTTTTCGGCCGGCGCACCGTTGACGGTCGGCAGCTTGCGGAACTTCTTGCCCTTCCGCTGATCCGTGCCCTGCTCTCCGGTCACGGCGGCACCGGCATTGCCCGTCGCTTCCTGGTTGCCGCCCGCGATGCCTTGCTTGCCGAGCTGCTTCCTCAACTTGTTGCCGGGCAAATTCTGGTCGTTGAGCGCCGGCTTGCCGTTGACGAGCGGCAGCTTTTTGCCGTCGGCTCCGGGCAAGGCGTGATCGCGCGACAGCTTGCCGGTCGCGGACTGGGTCTCCGGCTGCGCAGTCGCGGCGCCAGGCTGCTGACCCTGGATAACACGCTGGCCGGGCTTCGGCGGCAAGCCGACCTGTTGCTTGGACTGGGCCTGACCGGATATCGCCGCCTTCTTCTGCAGCACCGGCGGCAGCGCAACCTTGGCCGCCAACGCGTCCGCGCGGGCACCAACGGCGCCTCCGAGCGTCTTTTGGCCTGTGGTGACGCCAGCCTGAGCATTGCCGCTCGGCTGCGCGGTTTGATTGATGGTCTCGTTTCTGATCGTCGTGTTGATGTTGTTGATGACGGTCGTGTTGTGGATGTTGTTGAAGATGATGTCGTTCGGCGGCGGCACGATGTGGCGCGGCGGATTGATGAACACCGGTATCGGCACGAACACCGGCGTCGGCAGGATGAATACGTCAACCGGCGGCGGCGGCG
>NZ_JAVIIW010000154.1:0-699 GCF_033977205.1 Mesorhizobium album
TGGTAGTGGGCTATCAGCGGGTCGACGAGCCGCGTTCGGGCGGCGAGATCTGGATTTTCCCTCTGCAGCTCCTGCGCCAGAAGTTCGTAATCTCTCTGGATATGCTCATCGCTCAGCCATTCCGTGGCGCCTAGTGCCAGCCCGCTGCGGTCGTGAGACGAGGCTTGCGGATCGAGCGCCTCAACCTGAGCGTCGGAGGCTGTACCTGGAAATGGCGTAGAGTGAGCATCGTCACGCAGCTCGGCGGGTGTGGACGGCAAATCGACCAAGGAATCAAGACCGCGATAGATGTCTGACGAGCGAGCTGACGCGGACCTCCCAGCTGGCCCCATGTCTTGATCCGACTGCGGCGACCACTCTGACCAGGGGCGGTCCCGACCGGCAGGTCTTTGCCTTGCGGCTTGGTCCACCTCCTGCCAAAGCTGCGACTGATCGTAACTTTCCTGCGAGGCGGCGGGCCTTACTCCCCAATCGGCCTGCTCCCGCGAGCCAAGCTGTGGCCCGAGCTCCGGGTGCCTGCCGCTCGATGACGACGATGGCCCGGCAATCGAACTCGACCTGGCAGCGTCCGACCGCGGCGCGGAGCCCGCATCGTCCTGCAAGTCGACGATGTCATCAAGCCCGGCATAGATCTGCGATGATCTGCGTGACGAGCCGGGCTGGGCAATTGCCGAGCCGTCAACTGCGGTCCAGTGGCCC